>LQMQ01000048.1 GCA_001515205.2 Candidatus Hadarchaeum yellowstonense | reverse complement strand
TTTTGCCTGTCCATCGTCATCCACGAAACCTTTCATCTGGTCGTGGCCCGTTCACTAGGTTACCGCGCGGAGGTCTTCTACGGGATCAACCTCCTCAACGTTTATGGCTACGTTCATGTGGAACCCCCGGCCGAGGGCTTCATCCACACCGTGCTCCTTTTTGGCGCGGGTGGGCTGGGGACCGCCCTGGTGTTTTTCATCCTGTGGTCAGCCATTGAGGACATCTTGGCCAAAATATTGCTGTCCTTTTTCACCCCGATGCAGCTGGCCTATGGGGTTCTGGAGCCGCTGTATGGGCTTCGACTGATCCAGATAGATGCCCTGAGCATCTGGCCCATCCTGGTGGGACTGATCGCCCTGGTTGTCTTCAGAGTAATCTACTGGAGAAGGGGGCTCTGGTGATGGGGAAGATCCTAAAATTTTCAGCGGAGAATCGTTTTATCGATTGGATTTTATATTGTTTGACGTAGTTCTATTGGGGCCTGTAGTCTAGTGGTATGACGTCACCCTGACACGGTGAAGGTCGAGGGTTCGAATCCCTCCGGGCCCACCATTTTTACTGAGTCAGCATTTTCAAGAGATTGGTATGCTTTTCGATGAATTCTCAAGCGCGGCGGTAAAAACGGTAGCCAGCTGGCCCCTGATCCTGGCTTCGCTTCGGAGAAAAAAGGCTCGGTGGCAGCTATTTTTATTCCCAAGGATAGTTGCTGTTGATGAAGCTGATACTCGTCTCTGCAACCGACCAAGCCGCGAGAAATATATCTGCCCGGTTGTTGGAATTTTACGACTTTGAGAGTTCCACATCCCGCTCAAATATTTACTTGGGAAAAAAGGTTCAGATGATGATTGTCGATGGTGAGTCAACTAAGATTGAATCTCTCCCGGTTCAAGCTGAAGAAGTGATCGTGGCATCGAGGCATGCCAGCGAGACCGGGAAGCCATCTCTCACGGTGCATGTTCCCGGAGAACCGGGGAAGGGGCAGCTGGCCCTGGCCAACCCCTCGACTGTGAAGACGGCGTTGAGATCATTGCGGGAGTCTCGCGAAGAAATGGGGCTTGATTACGAGGTTTCCCTAGAAGCCACCCACCACGGACCCACGGGATTGGCCGTCCCCGTCACCTTCGTCGAGATCGGCAGCGGGCCGGAGCAGTGGGCCGACAGGAGGGCCGGGGAGGCCGCCGCCCACGCGATAATGAAGGCGGTCTCCCCTGAGGTGAAGTGCCTGAACGCCGTCGGTCTCGGTGGTCCACATTACGCCCCCAGGCACACGGAAATAACTCTGGAGACGGATGTCGGCGTGGGTCACATCCTCCCCAAGTATGTAAGTTTCGATGAGGGCCTGGTGGAGCTGGCGGTTCGCCGCACTTGCGGTGGTGCCCAGCTGCTGGTGCTCGACTGGAAGGGATTGAGCGAGGAGCAGAGGAAGGTGGCCCAGAGGGTGGCGGAAAGGCTGGGGATCCGGGCCCAGCGTTCGCGGGAAATCATCGAGCGCAAAAAGCTTTAAATCGATACCGGGGAAAATCAACAGCGAAAAGCAACGGAAGTGTCCTTGTGACCAGAATTGAAAATGCCGTGTTCACTCCTGAAACGGGGTTTACTTCGCTGACCAAGGCCGTTGTCGCAACGCCGGAGAAGCCCAAGAGCAGCGAGGCGAAGACAGTTACCACTGAAGAGCTCGAGCAAATCCTGCAGCGGGCCAAGGCCAGGATAATCGCCGTGGGCTGCGGCGGTGCCGGTTGCAACACGATCTCCCGCATGATGGGCGTCGGCATACGCGGTGCCCAGACCATCGCGATAAACACCGATGCTCAAGATCTCCTCTACACCACCGCCGATCGAAAGATACTGATCGGCAAGGACATCACCGGAGGGCTCGGCGCTGGCAACGATCCGGAGAAAGGCGAGGCGGCGGCGAGAGAGGACGAGGCGATCATCAAGGATCACATTTATGGTGCCGACCTAGTTTTCGTGACCTGCGGCCTGGGCGGCGGCACCGGGACGGGATCGGCGCCCGTGGTGGCGGAAATAGCCAAGAAGCTCGGCGCCCTCACGGTCTCGGTGGTCACGCTTCCCTTCACCGTCGAGGGGACGAGAAGGAGAAAAAATGCTGAGCAGGGCCTGGCCAAGCTCCGCGCCGTCTCGGACACGGTGGTGGTGATTCCCAACGACAAGCTGATGCAGCTGGCCCCCGACCTGCCGATAGGCGCCGCTTTCAAGGTCTCGGACCAGCTGTTGATAGATGCGATAAAGGGAATCACGGAGATGATAACGATGCCCGGGCTGATAAACCTGGACTTCGCCGATGTCCGCACGGTGCTGAAGAATGGCGGTGTTGCCATGATCGGCATCGGGGAGTCAGATACTGTCAACAGAAGCGAGGAGGCGGTGGAGGAGGCCCTCAACAGCCCGCTTCTTGACGTCGACATCACCGGGGCGAAGGGGGCGCTGATCAACATCGTGGGCAGCCCCGACCTCACGCTTGAGGAAGCTCAGAAAATAGTGGCGAAGGTCGCGGAGTCCTTGGACCCCAACGCCCACGTGATCTGGGGCGCTCAGATTTCGCAGGAGATGAAGAACTCGGTGAGGGTCATGGTCGTGCTCTCGGGGGTTCACTCTCCCTACGCGGTGGGGCCGGGGGAGCAGCCGGCTAAGCCCGGGGAACCGATCGATCTGGGACTGGGGTATCTGTAATGCGCAAGTTTCTTCATGAGGCCAAGCGAGTTCTTGCGGTAGCGAGAAAACCGGATCAGGAGGAGTACCTTCAGGTGGCAAAGGTTGCCGGCCTGGGCATTCTGCTGATCGGGTTTGTTGGCTTCGTCATCATGCTGATCAGTTATTTCATCCAAGGAATGCTGGCTTCCTGAGGAGATCCCTATGGAGGAAACACAAAAGCCCGCCATCTTCGCCATCAGGACGACGATCGGACAGGAGAAGAACACCGCCGACATGATCGCCTCCAGGGCCAAGAACTTCAAGCTGCCGGTCAAGGCAGTGCTCGCCCCCACCGGCATCAGGGGCTATATTTTCGTCGAGGCGGTGGGCAAGACGACCATCGAGCGAGTCCGGGCGGGAATAAAACACGGGAAGGGCATGGTGGCCGGAGAGGTCCCGATCACCCAGATAGAGCAGTTCCTGGTCCCGAAGGCCGCCGTGACCGGCATGGAGGTCGGAGACGTCGTGGAGCTCATTTCCGGACCCTTCCGCGGTGAGCGGGCCCGGATCATCAGGGTTGATGAGGGGAAGGAGGAGATAACGGTGGAGCTCTTTGAGGCCACGGTGCCGATACCCGTGACCGTTCGCGGTGACTCGGTGAAGATCCTGCAGAAGAAAGAAAAGGAGGGAGAAGGTGAAGGCAAGTGAAGTGAAGCCCGACATGAGACGCATCGAGCTCGAGCTGACCATTGTGGAGATGGAGGAGCCCAGGCCCTACACGCGGCGGGACGGCAGGGAGGGCCGAGTCGCCACCGCCACCGGCGAGGATGATTCCGGCCGCGTCAAAGTTTCCCTCTGGGATGCCGATGTCGACCGGGTTAAGGTTGGCAGCAGGATCAAGATAACCAACGGCTATTCCCGGATGTTCCGCGGCGAGGTCCACGTTAGCTCTGGGATCTACGGTAAGTTGGAAGTCCTGAGCTGAGATCATTGAGGCAGCTTTATGACCAATCCCCTTCCGGGTTACCGGTGATCAAGGTTGTGCCCAACCATAGTGTTTTTAACGTTCGCGGCTTATTTTTGAGGGAACGTTACATCGCTCAGGTGCAGAATTATGGAGTCCAGGGTTAGGGTCATGGTGGAAGGGGGCAAGGCGAACCCCGGGCCACCCCTGGGTCCAGCCCTGGGACCTCTGGGGGTCAATGTGGCGCAGGTCGTGGCCAAGATAAATGAGGCTACCAGCGCCTTCGCCGGAATGAAGGTTCCCGTTACCGTGGTGGTGAAAAAGAAGACCAAGGAATTCTCGATTGAGGTGGGATCGCCGCCGACCGCAGCCCTGATAAAGAAGGAGCTGGGCCTGGAGAAGGGAGCCAAGGCGACCGGCAGCGAGGTCGTTGGAAACCTGAGCCTCGCCCAGGTGATCAAAATTGCCAAGCTGAAGTCGGGGTCCAGCCTGGCCAAGAGCCTGAGGGCCGCGGTCAAGGAGGTGCTGGGGACCTGCCTGAGCCTCGGGGTGACGGTTGAGGGCAAGGATGCCCGGGAGATCCAGCGAGAGATAGACGAGGGAAAGCACGACGAGGAGTTGAAGTGAATGGCGGAAAAGGCCAAGGACCTGTTGAGCGCGGTGAAAATGGCCAGGGCGGCCAGCCCCAAGAGAAATTTCAGCCAGTCCTTTGAGATCCAGATTGCCCTCAAGGAGATAGATCCAAAGAAGCCCGAGGGAAAGATAGCCGAGGAAGTGGTGCTGCCTCACTACCCCGGGGAACCCAAAAGAGTGGTGGTCTTTGCCGACGGTGAGCTCGCCCGCAGGGCACGTGAGGCCGGAGCCGTTCGGGTTCTGGGAAGGGAGGAGATAACGGAGCTGCAGAAGGATCGCAAGCAGGTGAAGAAGCTCGCGGAGGAATTTGATTTTTCCATTGCCCAGGCCGACCTGATGATTCTCATCGGCAAAGCCCTGGGCCCTGTTCTCGGGACGAGGGGCAAGATGCCTAAGCCCGTTCCTCCCACGGCCGACCCCGCCCCGATCATCGAAAGGCTGAGGAGGAGCGTGAGGATCGCGACCAAGGAGCAGCTGGCGGTCAGCGCCAAGATTGGGGTGGAGTCCATGAGCGACGAGGAGATCGCCGCCAACGCCAAGGCGGTTCTGGACGCGGTGGAGAAAAGGCTGGGGGATGTCTCCAAGATCGCCGCGGTGAGGATAAAGACCACGATGGGAAAGCCGGTTGAGCTGGAGGTGCAGGCGTGAGGCCCAGAAAGGCGGAGATTCCTTCCTGGAAACAGGAGGTCGTCGCTGAGCTGATAAAGCTGATGGAGAGCTACCCCGTCATCGGGATCCTCGACATCTCAGATCTCCCCGCCAGCCAGTTCCAGCAGATGCGTCAGAAGCTGAGGGGACAGGCAGAGATCGTCGTGGCTAAAAACACGCTGGTCTCGATAGCGATCAGGGAAGTTTCCAGGAAGAAGGACCCCAAGCTGGCTGAGCTGGCCTCCTTCCTCAGGGGACAGACGGGGGTGATCTTCACCAGGATGAACCCCTTCAAGCTGAGCCGGCTCCTGCGCGAGAGCAAAATCAGCGCCCCCGCCAAGCCGGGAGCGAAGGCGATGAAGGATGTCGTCATCCCCGCCGGCGAGACCGACTTCGCCCCGGGTCCAGTGGTGGGAGAGCTCCAGCGGGTGGGGATAAAGGCCCGCATCCAGGCGGGCAAGGTGGTGATCCTCGAGGACTGTCACCTTCTGAAGGCCGGCGACATCATCTCCAAGGAAATAGCCGACGTCCTGCCGAAGTTCGGCATCCTGCCATTGGAGCTGGGCCTGAAGCTCCGCGCCGCTTATGAGGACGGCATGATTTTCACCGGAGGGGTCCTTGAGATCGATGAGAAAAAGACGCTGGAGGAGCTGCGCCTCGCCAGCCTGAGCGCGTTCAACCTGGCCCTGAACGTGAACTACCCGACTCCCCTCACCATCGGCCTTATGATAATCAAGGCCCACGCAGCCGCGCAGAATCTTGCCCTTAACGCCTGTCTGCCCGTGGCCCAGGTCCTGCCCATGCTGCTGGCGAGGGCCAACGCCGAGATGCTGGGTCTGGCCAGGGCGGTTGCCGGCAGGGATCCACAGGCGCTGGACGAAGAACTGAGAAGCATGCTGGGCCTGAGCGCACCCGCTGCCGCCTGAGCAACGACTGCGGGCAGATCCTGGCGTCAGGTGTTCTGAAGGGGGTGTCCTGGTGGCTCCCGCGTGTCCTGATCCCGGTTCTTTTGAAGTGCAAGAGTTAAAAAGGAACAGTTTATATTGGTATGTGCACAAAGAAAAAGGGGTTTGAAAATGGAATACGTTCACGCAGTTCTGCTGCTGCACAGCGCCAAACAACCTGTCAACGAGGAAAATTTGAAGAAGGTAATCGCGGCTGCAGGGTTGCAGGTTGACGAGGCCAGGGTTAAGGCCATGGTCGCAGCGCTCGAGGGAGTCAACATCGACGAGGCGATCAAGAGCGCGGCCGTCCCCGCTGTTGCTGCACCTTCTGCTCCGGCTGCTCCTGCCAAACCAGAGGAGAAGAAGAAGGAGGAGAAAGTCGAGGAGAAGAAGGAAGAGGAGGCCTTGGCCGGGCTCGGTGCGCTGTTCGGCTAGAAGGAAAATTTTGTCAGCTCCTTTGCTCCGCTTGGGTCCAGGCGCCAGGGGTGCAGCCTTAGCCTTGACTGTCCTGAGCGGAGAAGTCTTTTAACTTTGTCATCGATATTTGCTTGTCGGAGTGATAACTTGAGGGACATCTATCGAGTGAACCTCTTCCGGAGCAGGGGCTTCGAGCGGAGGAAATGCCCGAAGTGCGGCAGGCTCTTCTGGACGCTGGACCCCGAGAGGACCACCTGCGGGGACACTCCCTGCGATGAGTACACCTTCATCGGCAACCCGCCGACGAAGAGAAGGTACAGCCTGGCGGAGATGGAGAGAACCTTTCTCAAGTTCTTTGAAAGACATGGCCACAAGATCATCAAGAGGTACCCCGTGGTTTCCCGGTGGCGCGACGACATCTTTCTCACGATCGCCTCCATCGCCAACTTTCAGCCGTGGGTCACCAGCGGCCTGGTCCCTCCGCCAGCCAATCCCCTCGTGGTGAGCCAGCCCAGCATCCGCCTTAAGGACATCGACAACGTGGGGCGCTCGGGGAGGCACCTGACCCTTTTCTTCATGGGGGGCCATCATGCCTTCAACTCAAGGCGGCAGAAAATTTACTGGACAGATGAAACGGTGGAGTTCTGCCACCAGTTCCTCACCGATGAACTCGGGATAAAACCCGAGGAGATCTCCTACGTCCAGGATATCTGGGAGGGCGGTGGAAATGCCGGCGAGGATTTTGAGGTCATCGTCCGCGGCCTTGAGGTGGCGACGCTGGTCTTCATGCACTACGCCGGTGAGGGGGGCAACTACCGGCCCCTGCCCCTGAAGATAGTGGACACCGGTTATGGAATGGAGCGCCTGACCTGGCTGTCGCAGGGCAGCCCCTCGAGCTACGAGGCCATTTTTGCACCGATGATTGAGCACCTCTCCAGCCTTGCCGGAGTGAAGATGCCGCCCACCGAACTACTGCAGGAGAACTCCAGGCTTGCCGGACTCATCGACATCGAGGGCGGGCGGGAGCTGAAGCAGCTCAGGGCGAAGGTCGCGGAGAGGATGAAGATGAGCGTTGAGGAGGTGGACAGTTTACTTTCGCCGCTGGAGTCGATTTACGCCGTTGCCGACCACCTTCGCTGTCTGGCCTTCATGTTCGGGGACGGGATAACACCGAGCAACGTTCGCGAGGGTTATCTCTCCCGGCTGGTCCTCAGGCGGACGCTGGATCTCATCCGGGGGTTGAACATCCAGCAGCCGCTTTCCGAGCTCATGGCCTTCTGTCTGGAGACCCTGTACGGGCAGTTCCCCGAGCTCAAGGAGCGCTCCAGCTACATCCTGGAGGTGGTGGAGCTTGAGGAGCAGCGCTACCGGGATGCCATCGCCAGGGGGAGCAGGCTGGTGGAGAGGATCGCCGCCGAGCTGCGCGCCCGGGGGGAGCCGCTGCCGCCGGAAAAGCTCACCGAGTTCTACGATAGCCACGGGCTCAGGCCGGAGGTGGTGAAGGAGGTTGCCAGCAAGTTCGGCGTCAGGGTGGACATCCCCGAGGATTTCGACATCAGGGTGGCCAAATCACACAGCAAGAGCCGCCATGTGCCCGAGCAGGTGGTCCCGGTCCCGGCGGAGAGGCTTCGGGGCCTTCCCCCGACCAAGCTGCTTTACTATCAGGACCAATATCTGCGGGAGTTCTCGGCCAGGGTGCTGCGGGTCATCGACAATTATGTGGTCCTTGACCGCACGGCCTTTTATCCCGAGGGCGGCGGGCAGCCGAGCGACATCGGGGTGCTCGAGGCCCGGGGGGTGAAGGTTGAGGTTCAGAACGTGGTGAAGAGCGGGGACCTGATTCTGCACCAGCTCCAGGCGGGTGGCCTCAGGCCGGGTGAGAGGGTGGTGGGCAGGATAGACTGGGAGAGGCGGAGGGCGCTGATGGCCCACCACACGGGGACCCACATCATCCTGGGGGCGGCGCGGCGGGTCCTGGGCCCTCACGTCTGGCAGCAGGGAGCTCAGAAAGGAGCCGAGCGTTCCCGGCTGGACATCTCACACCACAAACGGATTGAGACCAGGGACCTCCAGGAGATAGAGCGACTGGCCAACGAGGTCGTCGTCCAGAACCGCGCGGTCAGGGTGCAGTGGATGAACCGCAACGAGGCGGAGCAAAAATATGGCTTTGATCTCTACCAGGGGGGAGTGGTTCCCGGGAAGCTGGTCCGGGTGGTGGACATCGAGGGGTGGAACACCCAGGCCTGCGCCGGCACACATTTTCAGCGCACGGGTGAAGTCGGCCTCATCAAGATCATCAGGACGGAGAGGATTCAGGACGGGATTGAGCGCCTGGAGTTTTCCGTGGGCGAGGCGGCGCTGAGGCACGTCCAGGAGCTGGAGAGTCAGCTGAGCAGCGTCGCCGGGATACTGAAGGTTCCCCCGGAAAAGGTCACCTCCGCCGCCCAGAAGCTGTTTGAGGACTGGAAGGCCGCGCAGAAGGAGGTGGAGCGGTTGAGCCAGAGGGTTGCCGAGCTGATGCTGGCGGAACTCCGCTCCCGGGCCAAGCCGCTGGGGAGACTGAGGGTTATCGCGGAGGAAGTTGCAGGGGCCAGTTCCACCGAGCTGCTCAAGATCGGGAGTGCCCTCATTTCAGCCGATGGTTCCCTGGTGGCGATCCTGGGCTCGGGAAATGACCTGGCGAGAATAGTGGTGATGGCCGGTGCCGAGGCGGTGAAGGCGGGCGTGGATGCCGGGGCGATTGCGGCGGAGGCGGCCAGGGTCGTCGGCGGCGGTGGGGGCGGCAGGCCGGAGCTCGGGCAGGGCGGCGGACCAAAAGTTGACCTTCTGGCTGACGCGCTGGGGCGGGCGAAGGAGACCTGTGAAAAGCAGCTAAATCTGTGAGCCTTGGAACCCCGTCTCGCGGCGGAATCCCTTCAGCAGTGGGGATAAAATGGCGAATGCATCTTTTTTATTGTTGTTCGGGTAGTTTTTAGGTGGCGATGTCATGGTGAACTGGACTGAAATCGACGCCAAGTGGCAGGCCGCCTGGCGCGAGGCGAGGCTCTTTGAACCAGAGCCGAGCGACAAGCCGAAGTTTTACCTGACCGTCGCTTACCCTTACGTCTCGGGCCCGATGCACATCGGCCACGGTCGCACCTACACCGTCCCCGACGTGATCGCCCGCTACAAGCGCATGCGGGGCTACAACGTCCTTTTCCCGATGGCCTATCACTTCACCGGGACACCGATCGTGGGGGCGGCCAAGCGGGTTGCCCGGCGTGAGCCCGGCTTCATCAAGGTCCTGACCCAGCGCTACAGGATTCCCGAGGAGATGCTCAAGGATTTCGAAAACCCCAAGTTTTACGCCGACTACTTTGCCCGCCAGAGCGAGCTGAGCTACCGGAAGGGCATGGAGAGGCTCGGTTATTCCATAGACTGGCGCCGCGAGTTCACCACCATTGACCCCAGCTACAGCAAGTTCGTCACCTGGCAGTACCACAAGATCCAGAGCGCGGGGCTGATCGTGAAGGGCAAACATCCCGTCAAGTGGTGCCCGAACGATGGCAATCCCGTCACCGATCATGACCTGCTTGAAGGCGAGGGGGTGGAGATAGTCGAGTTCACGCTGCTGAAGTACCGGTGCGGGGACCAGATCCTGCCCGCGGCCACGCTGCGCCCGGAGACCGTCTTCGGCGTGACCAACCTCTGGCTCAACCCCGGGGTGAATTACGTCAGCGTCAGGGTCGGGGGGGAGAACTGGATCGTCAGCGAGCAGGCGGTTGAGAAACTGCGCCAGCAGGGTTTTGACGTCGGCGAGGTCAGGCCGGTGAAGATAGATTTCACCAAGAAAGTTGAGGTGCCGCTGACTCACAAGCTGGTGCCGATCCTGCCCGCGAGCTTTGTGGACCCGGAGAACGCTACTGGCGTCGTCGGCTCGGTGCCGGCGCACGCGCCCTATGACTACGTGGCGCTGCAGGAGCTGCAGCAGAATGCTGAACTCCTGCTCCGTCACGGCATAGATCCTCAGGAGGTCGCGGGGATCAGGCCGATCTCGCTGATCGAAGTTCCCGGCTTTGGTGAATCACCAGCCGTTGATGTCGTCAACCGCATGGGGATCAGACATCAAGGGGATCCCAAGCTGGAGGAGGCCACGGCCGAGGTCTACCGGAACGAGTTTGCCAAGGGCAGGATGCGATCCTGGGTTCCGAGGTATGCGGGAGTCCCTGTTTCTCAGGCCAAGACGGCGGTGAAGGAGGAGTTGCTCGCGGCGGGAGAGGGGGCCATCATGTACGAGTTTTCGGCCCGGCCGGTGACCTGCCGCTGTGGCAGCCCCGTGGTGGTGAAGGTCGTTGAGGATCAGTGGTTCCTCAACTATGCTGACGAGGAGTGGAAGAGGAAGGCCAGGGAATGCCTCGCCCGGATGCATCTGGTACCCCCCGAGACCCGCGAGCAGTTCAGGCACACCATTGACTGGCTTCACGAGTGGCCCTGCACCCGCATCATCGGCATGGGGACTCCGGCCCCCTGGGCGCCCAACTGGATAATCGAATCCCTCAGCGATTCCACAATTTACATGGCCTACTACACCATTGCCCACATCCTGAAGACGGTTGACCCCAGCGCCCTGAACGATGAGGTGTTTGACTACATCTTCTACGGGAAAGGAGACCCGCGGGAGCTGTCGCGCGCGACCGGCATTGAGCTGGAGAAGCTGGAGAGGATGAGGAGGGAGTTCACCTACTGGTATCCCCTTGACTACCGCATGTCGGCCAACGAGTTGATTCCCAACCACCTCACCTTCCACATCTTTCACCACGCCCTGCTCTTCCCCGATCTCTGCCCGCGGGGAATAGTGAGCTTCGGCATCGCGGTGCTGGAGGGGCAGAAGATGTCATCCTCCAAGGGAAACATCGTGGCGATCAACGAGGCCGTGGCGCAGTACGGGGCGGACACCGTCAGGCTTTATCTGATGTCGACGGTGGAGCCGTGGCAGGATTTTGACTGGCGGGCCAACGAGGCCTTTGCCATGCAGAAGAACCTGGAGCGCTTTGTTTCCCTGGCCGAGGAGATAATTGCCCTGCCCGAGGAGAGGATGCCGAGCTTTGACCAGCCGGCGAAGTGGCTGCTGAGCCGGCTTCAGGGGCACATCAGGGCGACGACCGAGGCCCTCGACAGCTTTGAGACCAGAAAGGCGACGCAGCATGCCTTCTTCATGCTGATGCAGGATGTCCGCTGGTTCATGAAGAGGGAGAGCCGTCCCGAGGTGAGGGCCTTTGTCCTCAAGAGGGTGCTGGACTCCTGGCTCAGGCTGCTGGCCCCGCTGACCCCCCACATCTGCGAGGAGCTCTGGGAAAAAATGGGGAAGAGGGGGTTTGTCTCGGTGGCGGAATGGCCGGCGGTGGAAACCGGGCTGGTGAACAGGGAGGCGGAGTTTGCGGAGAACTTTATCGTCAGGGTCCTCGACGATGTCGGCAGGATAGTCAAGGTGATGAAAAAGGAGCCCAAGAAGCTGTGCCTCTATGTGGCCCAGGACTGGAAGTGGCGGGCGTTCTTGATCGCCGCCGAGCATTCCCGTGCCGGGCCGGTTGATCTGGGGAAGCTGATGAGGGAGGTGGAGAAGAGGCTGGGGCTTAGGATCCAGAGGGCTGAGCTGGCCAGGTTCCTCCAGCAGATGGTGCAGGAGATAAGGAAGCTGTCAGAGGAGGAGCTGGCCACCGTCGCTTCCACCGCGGTGGATGAGCTGCAGATACTGAGGGAAGCTTCAGATTTCATCGGTAGGGAGCTCGGGCTGAGCGAGGTGTTTGTCTTCCGGGCCGATGACCAAACCCGCTATGACCCCCAGAACCGGGCGGTGCTCTCCCTGCCCCTGAGGCCGGCCGTCTATCTTGAGTGATGATCCGGATGCTGAGGTTGAGAAGGGCCATCGGTGACCTGCTTTACCTCCTGGATCACGGTTACCCCCGTGAATCGGCGGTCAACTTCGTCTCCAACCACTACCGGCTGCCCCGGGAGCAGCGGCACCTGCTGGCGCGCTGCGTTTTTTCCAAGAGGGAGGCCGGGGAGCACCGGCGAAAGCTGGTCAGGATGAGGGGCGTCAGGGGCAGGAGGCTGGGGGTGGACGGCTACAACGTGCTGATAACGATCGAGAGCCTGCTCACGGGGAAGACGGTGGTCCTGTGCAACGATGGCGTTCTCCGGGACCTGAGGGCCATTTTCGGCAAGTACCGCGTGGGGCCGGCCACCCTGCGCGCGGTCTCGGCGCTGGTCCAGCTGTTGGAGAGGGCGGGGCCCCGGGAGGTCATCGTGTTCTTCGACAAGCAGGTCAGCCACAGCGGTGAGCTGGCGGCCGATGTCCGGGCGAGGTTGAAAAGTGCCGGCCTGCGCGGTAACTCCCTCGCGGTGGCGGGCGTCGACCTGAGGCTCAGGGGCTTTGAAGTTGTCGCCAGCAGCGATCGTGCCGTGATCAAAAGGGCCAGGGCGGTCTGGGACATCCCTCAGGAGTTGCTGAGGCTGAAGGGAGTTCCCTCCCCGAAGGTGGTGAGGGTGACCGGATCCGGGATCAACCTTTTTAGGCGGAAGACTTCATTCGCGGGCCGGGGCCGTGGTCCCCGATCGGCGTCGGTGTCAAGCGACCGTCGCCGTCGGTTGTCGTCGAGGATTTGAAAATTCTGGGCGGGCACCATCACTTGAGCGGGTGCCAGCAGGCGACAAAGTGGCCCCTTTTCACCTCGACCAGAGGCGG
>LQMQ01000047.1 GCA_001515205.2 Candidatus Hadarchaeum yellowstonense | reverse complement strand
CAGCCAAGCCACGGGCTGCATGGAAGTGACCACGACGCCTTACCCTGAAACCGCCTGGAGAGTGCCCTGGATCCACGTCGCCTTTGAGAATGCCGCCGCCGTGGCCTCGGGAGTTTCCCGAGCACTGAAGGTTCTGGGAAAAACACACATCAAATCGGTGGCCATTGCTGGCGACGGCGGTACCGCTGATATCGGACTGCAGGCACTTTCAGGAGCAGTGGAGCGCTGGGAGGATCTGCTGTACATCTGCTATGACAACGAGGCCTACATGAACACGGGAATCCAGCGCAGCGGTGCCACACCCTTTGGAGCCTGGACCACCACAACGCCGGTGGGTAAAGCTAGGCGAGGGGAGGACCGACCGAAGAAGGATATTCCGGCAATAATGATCGCCCACGGTGCCCCCTACGTCGCCACGGCCTCGGTCGCCTATCCTCTTGACTTTGTGAAAAAGGTAAAAAAAGCAGCGGCAATCAGGGGGCCGACCTACGTGCACGTTCACGCCCCCTGCGTCCCGGGATGGAGAATAGACAGCAGCAAATCCATAGAGGTCGCCCGCCTAGCCGTGCTGACCGGGGCCTGGATTCTCTACGAACATGAGGGGGGCAAAACTACCGTCACCTTCAAGCCCGCCAAGAGGAGGCCGGTCGCCGAATACCTGAAGCTCCAGGGGAGATTCAGGCACCTCACCGAAGAGGAAATAAATGAGATCCAGAAAATGGTCGACGAGCAGTGCCGGCGGCTGGGAATTGATTAAAGCGATGGCTCGGTATCAACCCCTGTTTTTGTCTTCGTCCGCAAATTTTCATAAGATATCCCCTGGTTAACTCGGCGTTGATTGCCAAACACCAGCAAGAACCAAAGCCGGCGGCGGTTGGCCCATCTAAAAAGGTACCATTTATTAACCACCACGAGGCCCCTGGGGCGAGGCGGCAAATCAACCGGAGTTTCGAACACCGATCATTTACTTTCCAGATATGCTTTTCCAAACCGCGTAGCCCAGCTTTTCGGTTCCATCAATTCTGATCAGGCCTACGGCATCATCTTCGCTTAAATCATGGAGCCAGGGCCAGCCAAACAGGTGTAAATCCATCCCTCTCTCGCGAGTGAGGCGACCGGTTGCTTGGACGAGGAAATCCGCCTGCGCCCGCTCCCCGCCAGTGGCATCGAGTGACGCCCAAGCAATTTCACTGAAGCCAAAAGGTTTTCCCGGGAGGTAAGCGGCGGCCCTGGAATAATAATCATCGGGGATCATTGAAGGATCCCTTTTTCCCAAGGCGTAGGGGTAGCTGGTAAAAACGAGTAAATCCATTTTGTCAGGGTTAAACAAATGAAGAATCTCCAGGTTTGCTTCACGGTTTTGGGAAACTATCTCTCTGGCAAAAACGCAGAAAACATTTGTTTCCGGGGAGATCAGTTTAACAGCGTCATAAATTTCCTCATAGAGGCTCACGTAGTTCAGGAAACCGTTGGGGCCCTCTTCTCCATATTTTTCATACCACCGATTAACCTCATTTCCGAGCGAGAGGTAGCGGGGGCGCGAAGAGCGCACCACGTCGAGTGCGGCTTGCTTGTATGCCGCCCTCCATTCGGGATCATCTAGGGTTGCATTTTTCATTTCCGGGGGTGCGACAAGGGTTAATTCGGCACTCATGAAAGAAAGGTTAATTATCGGAAACATTCCATTTCCGCGAATGAGTTGTTGGACGAAGTTTTGTCCCCAGCTTCCACTTAAATCGGCGGCCAAGTCATAGAAGGGTGTAGGCTTGCCCCACACCGGAACAAATTCCGAATATCGGGCGGCCTGGGCATAGGCTTCTTCAAACGTCTGCCCCCGAGCGGTGGTGGGCAAAACACCCATAAAGAACCCCCTTGACGGAAGCTGCGGGGCATCCAAGGGAAATAGAGTTTCGGTCTCGGTAGAAGTTGCCTCATTTCTAGCGCTGCTGCCGATTAACAGAATTCCGGCAATGAGTAGAACACAAAGCGCTGCTATTTCCAACTTCCTTATCTTTTTCATAATTTTGTTTCTTCATTGGACCGTTTAAACCTGTTTTTTTCGGGCAACTCCGGTGCATCACAGAAACCGGTGCCGGTGGCTTTACCTCACGTGGGGTTTCGTCAGGGAGTTGAGGACCGCTCTCGCAACCCGCCTCTCAAATCCCCTCTCCCGTCCTCGCCCGCCACCTGCACAACATGGTCAGACGCAGGTCAGGTTTACCGCGCCATCTAACCAAGGAGCGGCCGAGTCACTTCCCACAGTTTCCTACCCTGTCTTGTTCGCGACTTCCCAGCGGCCCTGAAATCTCTTCGATTTTAAATCTGCGTAAAACACATGGTTAAGAACTTCCAGTTTGTATTATAATTTCAAACGAATGTAGTGGGGAAATATGGAAGCTCGCGCCGAAATCAGGATCAGCGGCATCGTCCAGGGTGTCGGCTTCAGGCCGTTTGTCTTCCGGTTGGCCGTGCGCCATTTACTCAAGGGATTTGTCCGCAACATGGGTGACGCCGGGGTGCAGATAGTTGTTGAGGGCAACAGGGGAAATATAGAAAAATTTGTTGAGGCGCTGCGGTCGGAGCAGCCACCCCTCGCCAAAATTGAGGAACTGCAACTATCCTGGCAGCCCCCCACCGGGGAATTCACCGACTTCCAGGTGTCCCCCAGCAACAGGACAAGCCTCGGCCTCCCCTCGGTGATACCTCCGGACCTAGCCCTGTGTGACGACTGCCTCAGGGAGATGCTCGACAGAAAGGACCGCAGATACAACTATCCCTTCATCACCTGTGTCAATTGTGGCCCCAGATTCACCATCATTGAGGAACTTCCCTACGATCGCGTCAGGACCTCGATGAAGGTCTTCCCTCTCTGCCCCGACTGCCTGCGGGAATACCTAGATCCGGTCGACAGAAGATACCATGCCGAGCCCACGGCCTGCCCCGTCTGTGGGCCGCGCCTGGAGCTGTACCATCCCAGCGGCGAAATCCTGCCCACGCAGGACCCTCTCGTGGAAGCCGCCAAGCTGCTCGACGAGGGGCACATCGTCGCCGTGAAAGGCATCGGCGGCATCCACATCGCAACGAAGACCACAGACGATGAGGTGCTGGCCAGACTCAGGAAGATGTTTGACCATCCGCAGCAGCCTTTCGCGGTGATGGCAAAGGATTTGGACACC
This sequence comes from Candidatus Hadarchaeum yellowstonense, assembly GCA_001515205.2. GTDB lineage: Archaea > Hadarchaeota > Hadarchaeia > Hadarchaeales > Hadarchaeaceae > Hadarchaeum > Hadarchaeum yellowstonense. Next base: position 39,492 of record LQMQ01000047.1, on the reverse strand, counting down.
GTGAAGACCTTCGCTGAGGTGAGCCCGGAAGAGGAGGAAATGCTTCTCTCCTACCGCAGGCCGATCGTCATCCTGAACCGCTCCTCAGGCTATAACCTCTCTGAGCTGGTGGCCCCGGGTCTCGACACCGTGGGCGTGATGCTTCCCTACTCCGGGATCCACCACCTGCTCCTGCGGGCCGGCAAGGACCCCGCCTACGTGATGACCAGCGCCAACGTCACCGGATTGCCCATGATCGTGGACAACGAGGAAGCCCTAACGAAGCTGCGCAACGTCGTCGATTACCTGCTGCTGCACAACCGCACCATTGTCAACAGGTGTGACGACTCGGTGGTCAAGATAATTGAGGGAAAGCCTGCCTTCCTGAGGCGCTCACGCGGCTTCGTCCCCGAGCCCATCAAGCTGGCCTTCAACAGCGGCCTGAGCGTGCTCGGGCTGGGCGGTGACCTCAACGTCACAGTTTCGATTTTGCTGGGCAACAGGTGTTTCCTCAGCCAGCACATCGGGGATACCACCAAGGTCGAAACCCTTGAGTACCTGCAGGATGCCGCGGCGAGGCTGATGCACCTGCTGAATCTGAAAAAAGTCGACATCGTGGCCCACGACCTGCACCCCGACTATGCCACCTCACGGCTTGCCCCGCGGCTGGCGGAGAAATTTGGGGCCAGGCCAATAGCCGTCCAGCATCACCATGCCCATCTCTGCGCCCTCATGGCCGAACACGGGATTGAAGAGATGGTGGGGGTCGCTGCTGACGGCGTGGGCTATGGGCCCGATGGAACGGCCTGGGGAGGGGAGATCATGGTGGCCCGGCTGGACTCCTACAAGCACTGTGGTGGCCTGATGAAGCAGCCGATGCCGGGAGGAGACTTGGCCGCCATCTACCCGGCGAGAATGGTGGCCGGAATTCTCTGGGGACACCTCGACCGGGAAGAACTCGACCAGCTCCTCCAGGATTACTGCCCCAGCGGCTTCAAACATGGAGCGAGAGAGAGAAAAGTTGTCCTTCACCAGCTTGAACGAGGGCTAAACGTGTTTTTGAGCAGCAGTTGCGGTCGGGTTCTGGATGCCGTGTCCTGTCTGCTGGGCATCTGCAGCCAGAGAACCTACGAGGGAGAACCAGCGATAAAGCTGGAAGCCGCGGCCAGAGGGGGTGATGCCAGTGAGGCTGAGATCGATCCCCTTATTGAAAAAATTGGCGGAAGACTGACCTTGAACACTTCAAGGCTGCTTCTCGATGTTCTCTCCGCCCTGAAAAAGCGCGTCCCGCGCAGGCACATTGCAGCCGCGGCCCAGCTGGCGATCGCTCGGGGGCTGGGCCTGATGGCTCGGGAAGTGGCGGAATCTGAGGGCATTAAAACTGTCGGGGTTTCTGGTGGCGTCTTCTGCAACCGGGCGATCACCACTGCCCTGAGAAGGGAGGTGGAGGGGGCCGGGTTGAAATTCATCAGACATGAGGCCCTGCCCCCAGGGGATGGCTGCCTCTCGGCGGGACAGGCCGTGGTCGCCGCCAAGGTAAAAATGACCCAGTGAGAAAAATCAGTGCTCGCCTCGCCGATTGCTCCTTTCTTCGGCCACCAGCTGCTCGGCTTCAGAGATCAACTTCTTCAACCGCGCCTTGCTGATGCCTATCCGGCTGAGATCACACTCCAGCAGCTGTTTGACCAGGACTATCCCCGCCGCAGATAATTTTTCTAAAGTTCCCCTGTCCACCGAGCGCAGGATGGTCACGGGGTAAGTTCCCTTCCTCTCAATCATCTTTTCCAGCCCGAGCTTGGGGGGATACCTCCAGCAGATGAGCTTCATCCCGCGGCACTCCGCATACCGCGTTGCCTCAGCGGAAGCCTTGGTGTTGGAAACCAGCCAGACCTCATCGAATCTTTCACCCTTCCCCTCCTCGGCGAACTCATTCAGGTCCAAAAATCGAGCGTAGGTGTAGAGGACATCCTTCAGCCCCACGGCGCCACCGGGAAGGTTGTGAAACTTGCATTCGATCATGGCCCTGACAAAATCCCCGTCCGACTTCTCCGCTATCACGTCAACCTCATGCTGAACGCATCTGCCCCTCACCACGCTCCTGAGCCTGGTCTGATACCCGTAGCACTTGAGCAATTCGGCGACAAAGTTTTCGAAGGTGAATCCGGCCGGGCCAAGGCGCATTATCGCACTTTTGAGGTCATAGCGCATCGCCACGTGTGGCTGCTCCTCGGAAAGCATCTCCTTGACGAGCCGCAGGATTTCCCTGGTCGCTATCCCGTCGTAGACCTTTTTTTCAATTTTTCTGACAATTTCTCTGGCCGTCCTTTTATCAGCGCCGGCCCTGCGAAGAGTCCGCAGTATTTTTTCTGGCCGGAAATCCTCAAGCTCGCCGTTAGACTTGACCACCCTGATTACCAACGGCCTTCCCCTGATCACTGGTGGCTCCCTGGATTTAAGCCCCGTCTCAACAGCTATCCCGTCAGGAAGGCGATCGCCAGCAGCAGGGTATTGTAAAAATCATGAGCCAAGATCGCGCCGCCCAGCCCTGTGTAAAGATAGCACAGGGAGAGGAGCAGGCTGGCCGGAAACATGGAAAGGACAATCCCCGGGTAGGTGCCGGGGTTGGAGAGGTGAAAGGCGGAAAAGAGGGCTGCGGAAATCAGGACCGCGAAAAACTTTGACCCCCGCCAGCGGATCACCTCATCGATTATGATGCCACGGAAGATCCATTCTTCAAATATCGGGAGGATGTTGACCACCGCCAGAACCAACCAAGGATAATCGCGCTCCAAGGTGACAAAGGGATAATCCTCAGGTGAAACAGCCGGCACCTCGAAAAGCTGCAAAAGCCAGCCGACCACCGTCGAAAAGAGGAGGGAGACCACCGCCACCGAGAATGCCGCCGAGAAAAGGACCAGCCACCTTCGAACGCTCATTCTCTTTAACTCAGGAAGCCAAACTCTGGGCCGCAACCTCTCCAGGTGGCGGGGTCTTAAGACAACTATTCGACCCACGACGATGCCGAGCAGGACCCCGGCACCGATGACCCTGACCAAGTCGAGCCAGTTCAAAAAAATCACGTGCTGTTGATTTCAGCGGCCTTCCGGGATGGAACCCAGCTTTATCGTCCACACCGGAGTGTTCCCGCGCAGCCTTCTTTCGACCTTCCCCTCCTCAGACAGATGGTAAAGGTCGACCCGCAACCTCACGATATCTATGCCCGTCCTCTTGGACAGCTCTTCGGTGGTTACCGGCGTCCCCGCCTCCATCAGGGCCTTCAGTATGACGTCCCTTTTCAAGCCATCACCCCTCCTTAAGCCTCTCCAGCACCTCGAGGGCTGATTTTATTCTGTCCAGCAACTCTAAAGTCTTAGCGTGATCGGTCTCCTTGGCAAGTTGCTCAGTGAGGGAGTTTATCTTGGCCAGAAGCGTCTCCCTGACCTTGTCGAGGGAAGGGGGTCTGGCCTCCGCTTTGAGCGCCTTTGTCTTACCGCCGCAGACCGGGCAAACCACCTTCCCCTGATATTCAAACAGGGGGCTCAGGCAATTACCGCAGTGGACCGCTAACATCTTGCCTCCGGCCATCAGCATCTCCACAACCTTGGGTATGTCCTCCTCCTTCATGCCCCACCCCAAAACCCTTTATTGGGTCTCAGGATTAAAATTAGGTGATTGAGCATGTGGCGGGGTGGTGTCCGTGTCCTCCGAGGAAAAACTGAAACAGGTTGCAGAGATGATGTCGCGCATGGCAGACGACACCACGGTTCCGCGCAACATCCGCAGGGCCGCGAGCGAGGCCAAAAACGCGCTTCTGAACAAAAATAACGACGCCATGGTCAGGGCTTCCACAGCCATCTCCATACTGGATGAAATAAGCAACGATCCCAACATGCCCGTTCACACCCGCACCCTGATCTGGAACGCCATCAGCATCCTGGAGACGATTAAAGAGTGAGGATGAGTTGAAGTTGTTGTCTGCACATGCGGGGAATCATCAAGGTTAAAAGGCGGCCGGGGCGTGGACAGTGATGGTCATCGACATAAAGCCTCTGGTAAAGTCCTTGAAGAAGAGGGATATCAAAGGGGCCAGGGAATGGCTGGAGGCCAACCAGAACCAACTCCGCTCTGGGGACGAATTCACCAGGGGCTACCTGCTGGCGCTGCAGGGGATGGTCTCAGCGCTGGAATCGGGCAGTGAGCTGGCCACCATCAACAAGGTGCTGGAGGGAAAGTACTCCGCTGAGCAGATTGCTGAAATCATCCGCGAAGCGAAGAATAGGATCTCGCAGAAATTCCGACCCAGGGATGAACAGGGTTTTGATACCGCCTGGGTTGAAGTCCTTAACGAACTCAAGGTCCCTGCAGAGTGAAAAGGTTTAAGGTGCCTCCTCCGTTGATTTCCTCGCTGGAGGTCGCACAAATATCCGGTACTTGTCCACTCCCTGAAGCTCCATCACTATCCGTTTGGCAATTAACGACTTGACGTTCACCAGGCCCTTCACCCGGTTCTCTATGTCGGCAAAGTCAACAAAGGGACTCTTCTTCCTCTCCTCAATTATCGCCCACATGAGCTTCTTGCCTATTCCGGGGATCAGCTCCAGCTGATGAAAGCGGGTCGTGAGCGGCCCGGCCCGGTTAAAGAACTCAACAAAACGATCGGGGTTCTCATTGACCAGGCTTTCCACAACCGGCTGCAGCTCGGCCTTGGCGGCGGCGGTCAAATCCTCATAACCTATGCGGCGCTTTATCCTCTCGACCTTGTCCCTTTCCCCCTTCCCGATGGAAACTCGCTCGTGCGGCAAAAAGGTAACCCCTTTGACGGGCACGACCTCCAGCAGGGTGAAGAAGGTGTCGCCTAGTATCTGGGCTATGGGCTCCCTCAGGTGAATGGGCCTGGGATCATTCGGGTGCCCCTGAGGGAGAAAGTCCAATACTATTCCCCGGTCCTCGTACTTTTTTTCCACCGAAAACATGCCCCCGAGCCAGCTTATTTCAACCGCTATATTTCTTGACCAGCTCGAGAACTCTTTTCACTTCATCGTCCTCGAGCTTCACCCTCTCCTTGGAGAAAATGAGCTCGAGATCCTCCTTAGTCTGCGGCATTAGGTCGATGATCGCCACGGCCTGGTGCTCCTTAATCTTATCCATCTTGAGGAGCTCCTCCAAAAGTTCCTGGGCCTCCTTGGGCTTGAGCTTGGCAAACTTTTGCGCATAATCGAAGGTGAGCCGCTGCCAGTACTCCAGCTCCCCCTCCTTCTTAACCTTCTCCAGGATGCCGAGGACCTCCGGGAGCGACACAGGTTTTTCCTTCACCACGCGTTTACCGATCATGCCTCCACCACCCTAAGGTGCTCGGGGCGGGAAATAATCCTTTTTATCGAGCCGCCATCACGAACATCAACCACATAGGCACGGCCGCGCCTTTCGGTGACGACTCCGGTTCTGCCATGGTAGCGGTGGTGCGGCTGTCCCTTGACCACACCCGGATCAATTATTATGGAGACCTTGGTGCCAACCGGAAGATCCTGAACCGCCCTGCTGACGGGAGATAGCCCACGCTGACGGGGGTGTTTGGTCAACTTCTTCCGACTTTTGCTCCTCAAGCCCTTAGAACGTCCGGACATTTAAACCACACAGACCAGATTTTACCCTGCCTATTAAGTTGATTGACTCCCTCGTTTAAGAGCCTTTTCCAGGGCCCTTTTCCGCGGGTCCAAATCCCGACCGGAACATCTTCCCCAGCTGGCCCAGCTTCGGGCCCCTTCCCTTGGCGAAGGCCTTGATGAACTTCTTCATCAGCTCGTACTGCTTTAAAAGCTCCCGGACCTCGGCCTCGGTCGTCCCCGAGCCACGGGCCACCCTGCGGATGCGTGAAGCGTTGAGTATCTTGGGATCCTCAAGCTCCTGCGGGGTCATCGACTGCATGATGTACTTGAACTTCTTCAACTTCTCCTCCCCGATCCTCATCTGTTCCTCGGGCAGGGAAACTCCGACCCCGGGTATCATCTGCATAATTTTTCTCAGCGGCCCCATCTTGCTCATCGCCTCCAACTGGTCATAGACATCGCGGAGCGTTATTTTGCCCGCCATCATCGCCTTCACGTCAACCGGCTTCAGCTTCTCCTCCTTCGCCGCTTCCTCAATCTTCTGCAAGAGCGTCTCTATGTCCCCCATCCCGAGCAATCGGGCCACAAATTTCTGCGGCACGAAGGGCTCAAGATCCTCGATGTGCTCCCCGACCCCGATGAACTTTATCGGAGCCCCCGTAGCCGCGACGGCCGAAAGAGCCCCACCCCCCTTCGCCGTGCCGTCGAGCTTGGTAACCAGAATGGAGCCTATGGGTGTGGCCAGCTTGAAAGCCGCGGCTTGCTCCTTAGCCTGCTGCCCTATGGTTCCATCTATGACCAACATTATCTCATCAGGTTCCACGGCCCTGGCGATCTCCTGCATTTCCTTCATCAGGGCCTCCTCCCGCCGATGCCTGCCCGCAGTATCGACAATGATCAGCTCCGCGCGCTCCCTCTTGAAGCGTGCCACGCCCTCCCTGGCTATCTTTATCGGATCCGAGGCTCCGGGATCACCGAAAACCTCGACGCCTATCTGCTGCCCGAGCTGGCTCAGCTGCTCGTATGCTCCGGGGCGGTAGGTGTCGGCACAAACGATCGCAGCCTTATAGCCACGCTTCTTGAAATGAGCCGCAAGCTTGGCAACCGATGTTGTCTTGCCGCTGCCCTGAAGTCCCACCATGAGCAGCACCTTTGGCTTCCCTGGTTCAAGCTGCAGCGGCGCCGGCTTACCCAGGAACGAGGAGAGCTCCTCATAGACTATTTTTATCACGTGTTCCTTGCGACTCATCCCGGGGGGCAACTTCTCCTCAAGCGCCCTCTTCTCTATCCGCTTGGTGAGATCGAGCACCAGCTCAACGTTGACGTCGGCTTGCAGCAGGGCCCGCTGAATCTCCCTGACCAGCTCCTTCACGGCCCGCTCGTCCACGTGGGTCGCACGGGTTATCTTCTGCAGGGCACCGTGCAGGGCCCTTCCCAGCTGTTCCAGCACCATTGGCTCACTTCTCTAATGTCTCTCATGAAAGATAAATAAAGATAGCAACTAAATGTTTCCCGGTACTGAGATGAAGGCCTTGATTCTCGCCGGCGGATTTGCCAGAAGGCTGGGCACCATCGGGGAACTGCTGCCCAAGGCGATGATCATGGAACGGGGAGACACCATCCTGAACCATTTGCTCCAAAAGATCCGCGCGGTGAACCTGGAGCCCATCATCACGACCAACAAAAAATTTGCCCGGTTTTTTTCCGGCTATGAAAAAGTCATCGTCGAGGAGGCGATGGCCGAGGAGCAGAAACTGGGGGCCGTCTCCTCGATCTGGAACGCCATCAGAGAGCTGAAAATCGATGAAGATCTGATGGTGGTCTGCGCCGACAACTACTTCTCCTCGGGTTTTGAGGGATTCATTTCGAGCTACACCGGAGAGCCGCTGGTGGGGGTATATTACGTGGGGCAGAACCCCGAGATGAATCCCGAGGAAATGGCCACGGTCAAGTTTGAGGGCAGCGATGGTTACCCCCCGCCCGCCAACAGCTTTTTCTTCACCGACTTCAAGGAAAAGGTCAAGCCGCCGTTGAGCAATTACGTGAGCACCGGTGTTTACCTTTTCCCCAAGCGCATCTTTCCAATCCTCGGAGATTTCTGCAGGAATTCAAAACGGGATGCTCCGGGGTTCTTCATACAGCACCTCATGGAGAGGGGAGAAAAAGTCAAGGGGTACCTGTTCAACGGTGAGTGGTATGATGTCTCGCACAAGAGCTATCTCCAGGCCTTCCGCGAGGCCCGGGTGATAAAGAACGATGAACGCTACATCGTCTGCGACAGGGGCGTCGACGAAAATCTAGTGCTTTCCATCACCATCCTGCACGCCGGAAAACAGACCACCGGACATTCTCACCCCGTTGGAGAGGTCTACTTCTTTGTGGAGGGAGAGGGGGAGATCGAAACCGATGGAAGGCGACGCCGCGTGAGGGAGAAGGATGTAGTGACGATCGCGCCCAACGAGTTCCACCGGGTGTACAACGTTCAAGATAAAGACCTCATTTTCATCTCAGTTTTTGAAAGATATGGGGAAAGGGGATAACGGCCCCGACAATTAATTAATTTCGGTTTTCGATCCAGAATCGCCCATTGAAGACGGCAATCAAAATAATGCCAGTGGTGTGACTGACTCCGAAACAACCTCCTTGGCCTCCAGCACCGCAGACAATTTCCCCTCCAAATTTTGGCGTTGAATTACCGAGGTGCTCGAATTCGTGAAAAATGGGCTTTTTTCTGGCGCAATTTTAGAGAGAGCTAAATAGATCTAGGTACAGAGTGGATTGCGTATGATGATCAAATACATCCGCGACCCGATCCACGGCTACATCGGCATAACCGATGTGGAGCGCCGGATAATAGACACTTGGCCCGTTCAGCGTTTGCGCGGGATAAAGCAGCTTTCGATCGCATCACTGGTATACCCCGGCGGCGAGCACACCCGATTCTCCCACTCTCTCGGTGCCATGCACGTGGCCGGCCAGATTGCCGACTCTTTGAAAAAAAGCGTGGAAATCTCCGAAGACGAATGGCAACTCGTCAGGCTCGCCAGCCTCCTGCACGATATCGGCCATGGCCCCTTCTCGCACTCCTACGAGGAACTCATCGTGCAAAAACTCGGCATCAACCATGAGCAAATGGGGGCCAGAATTGTGAAGGAGAGCGAGCTTGCCGATGCCCTGAAGGAGAGCGGCTATAGGCCGGATGAAATCATTGAGCTTGCCTTTGGAAAGAGAACGGGCGGGAAAACCTATCTGCACCAGATCACCGCCAGCCAGGTTGATGCTGATAAACTGGACTTTCTGGTTCGGGATTCCTACTACACCGGAGTCGAATACGGGCGCATCGATATAAACAGGCTCATCCAGGCGATGGATGTCTGCGGGGAAGACATCGCCATCGATCTCAAGGCGCTCTACGCCCTTGAGGCATTCATGATAGCCCGATATGAGATGTTCCTCGCCGTCTACTATCACCACGCCGTCAGGGCGGCGGAGATCCTCCTTCACAAGGCAATGGACCACGCCGACGAGCTGATCGGCCTGACCTCCTTCGCCAGCGTTGAAGATTTTCTAAAGATGGACGATGGCTACGTGGCGACCAAAATGAGGGAGCTGGACCCGACCACCTGCAAGGAACCGGAGAAGCGCCGGCGGGCCGAAAAGGCCAAGGAAATAATGAGAAAGCTGGACAACCGAGAACTTCTGAAGGTCGCCTACCAGAGAGATGTTCACATCAAGGATGCCTACGTGGCAAGGCTGCTGGGCGACAAAAACGTCAGGCACCAGAAGGAGGAGGAGATCGCCAAGTTGGCGGGGGTAGACAGCGACGAGGTTGTGGTGGACGTGCCCACCTTGGACTCCATCCCCTATTACCCGCGGGAGATAGACCCGATGGAGATCCCCGTCTTCACCACCAACAGCGGCGGGAAAAAGGAACTCGTGCAGCTCTCCCGATACTCGCGACTGATCAATGTGTTGAAGGGATACGTCGATATCATCCGCGTTTACACCAGCCCAGAAAATCGAACGAAAGTCGAAAGGGCCGCGAGCGAAGTCTTCAAAACCCTGCCCTTCTCAGCCCAGATAAACATGTAGCTGGAGGCAAGTGGCCATTTCTGGTCACAGTAGCCTCTTCACCCATCTCCTGATGTCCTCCTGCACCTCGTCGACGGGGCGGTTGCCGTCAATCACTTTCATTTTATACCGCCGGGCAATGTTCAAGTAGACCTGTCTGACCTTTTTCTGAAGCTCAAGATCCCTCTCGAACCCATCCGGCCTGCGTGAACGGTTTATCCTCCCCGCTGTAACTTCGGCGGGAACATCGATCAATATCATCAGGTCTGGTTCCGGAGCCATCTCGTTTATCTTCATCACCCACCTGAGGGGAAGGCCGCGAGCCGATTGATAGGCGAGGGAAGAGGCAATGTACCTGTCGGAGATGACAACTTTGCCTGAACTAACCGCCGGTGCTATCACCCGTTCAACATGGTGCAGCCTGTCGGCGGCGAAGAGAAGTGCCTCGGCGGCCACTGGCACCTTGAAGCCTCCGGCCACCACCATCCGGATGATTCTGCCTATCAGCCCATCGGTTGGCTCTTCGGTGACCACGACCTCGTGGCCCATGCGCCGCAACCAGCGGGCGAGAAGCCTCACCTGGGTGCTCTTTCCGCAGCCATCAAGCCCCTCGACGCTGATGAACTTTCCCCTCACCCGCACACCATGGCTGATTTTTCTCTCAACTCTATGTAGTCATCGCCTACATTAAAGGAATGGGCAGGCAGAGGATAAAAACAACCAGCGCCACCGCCGCCAAAGCCTTGTGCCGCAATGACAGCGGCGAGACATCATCCAGAGCTCCGGGGTGGTAGCCCCTGAAAAAGAGCAGTATTAACAGTCCCCAGATGAAGAAGATCGGTAGATCGGGAAAGGCCAGACCCAGAAACAGCAGCGAAAAGCCCAGCACCCGCGTCAGCAGAAAATGGCGCTGCCGGCCCAAGACCGCCCGGGCGATGTGCCCCCCGTCAAGCTGCCCCACGGGAATCATGTTAAACATCGTCAACAGCATCACCACCCAGCCGGCAAAGGTCAGGGGGTTTAGCGCAAAGGTGGCGGTGACCCGGCCCAGGGTCAGTAGCTGCAGCAGGCCAAACATCACAGGCACAAAAGGCAGGGGTACCTCCAGCCCCCCCGGGCTCAAAAAGGTCAGCCCGATGAAAGTAATCACCACGGAAAGAGCGAAGCCGGTGATTGGCCCGGAGGCGCCCATCTCCACCAAGGCCTCCTTGGTTGGAATGGGGCTCTTGATGTTGATGACCGCGCCGAGGGTTCCCAGGGGGAAGGGAGGAGGAGCGGGAATGAAGTAGGGCAAGGTGGAAACCACCCCGTTGTGCCAGGCCGATATCTTGTGACCCAGCTCGTGGGCCACCAGCATTAGCATCAGCGAGGCGGAAAAAAGTGCCGCGCTGGCGATGGAGCCGTCAAAGAGATAATAACCCGCCACAAAAGTTGACGCCACGGTGGCAAGGAAGAGGACAACATTCACCAGAACACTGCCCGCCCGGACCTCCTGGCGCCTGACGAGCGTGAGCCTCAGCTCACCCTCCTGCTCCCGCATCACCGGGAGATAATTCTCCCCTCCAAATGCCTTCAGGAGATAGCGGAAGGCCGTGGGAAATTTTCTTGATGAGACCTCCAGCTCAATCCTGTCCGGGCGCGCCACCACATCCAAAATGTCAAATTTTTGCGCAACCAGCTCCAGCGGCCTGATCAGCCAGTCCGGGGCACCCACCGCGGTTACCTGCAGGTTGCCACCACATCTGGGACAATCGCCAGGTACTGTCTCGCCGACCTCGCGGGTGGACATCCTGTAATCAACATACTTGCATTCCATGCACTCAAACTTTCTGATCGGGGGCAGCTTTGACCCCATCAAATCACCTCGACCAGAGCCGATCACTCGCCCGGCCCGGCCCACCGGGGATAGAGGTGGTGCTCAATTCCAAACATCTCCAGAACCCGCCCCACGATGAAGTCCACCAGATCCGATATCCTCTTGGGCCTGATGTAAAATGCCGGGGCGGGGGGCAGGATGATTGCCCCTGCCCGCTTCAGCTTCACCATGTTTTCAAGATGAATCAGATTTAAGGGGGTTTCCCGCGGCACCAGCACCAAGGTGCGGTTCTGCTTGAGAATCACGTCGGCCGCCCGGGTGATCAGGTTCTGGGAGATCCCGTTGGCAATCTCGCCAAGGGTCTTCATGCTGCAGGGGATCACCACCATGCCGTCGACCGGGTAAGACCCGCTCGCCGGTGGCGCCTCCAGATCATCGGGGGAATAACTCCGCGTGGCCAGTCTCTCCAGATCCGCGGCGGTTTTTTCCAGCTCCAGCTCCAGAATTTTTTCAGCGTTTCTGGAGATGATCAGTTCCGTCTCCACCCCCAAGTCCCGGCAAGCCTCCAGCAACCTCAAACCGTAGGGGGCACCGCTCGCCCCGGTTATGGCAATCAACAGGCGCATGCTTTCCTCACTATTATCTCTGTCATGTTAATATAATCGGCGCACCATCAGACCGGTGGAAACCAAGGCTACTTGTTTTCTATCTTTCGCACCACTTCATCGCCGACTTCTGAGGTGCTCGATTTTCCCCCCAGATCATATGTCCTGACCTTGCCCTCCCGGAGCACCGCGGCAACCGCTTCTTCGACGACATCCGCCGCCCTCTTTTCCCCCAGCTCTTCCAGCATCATCTGCCCGGCCAAAATGGTGGCGATCGGGTTGGCCACATTTTTTCCCGCATGCTTGGGAGCCGACCCATGGATGGGCTCAAACATGCTCACTCCGTCGGGATTAATGTTCCCTCCCGGCGCCAGACCCAAACCACCTTGAATCATGGCCCCGAGGTCGGTGATGATGTCACCAAACATGTTGGGCGTCACCACCACCTGATACCATTCCGGATTCTTCACGAACCACATGGAAACTGCATCCACAAAGGCAAACTCGGTTTCAATTTCAGGATAATCCCGGGCAACTGACTCAAAGACCTCTCGCCAGAGCCCGTAGACATGGGTGAGGACGTTGGCCTTGTCCACCGAGGTGACGCGCCTTTTTCCCTTCCTCCGCGCCAGCTCAAACGCGTAGCGGATGACCCTCTCCGCCCCCCTCCTGCTGATGACCCCCAGCTGATAGGCGATCTCATCCCTGTCGACGTCGATGTCCAGTTTAAACTTGGCCTCATAAAGCGACCTGAGGAGATCCAGCTCAGCGCTGGAGCTGCCCCTGGCCCTGCCTCCCAGGGCCACGTAGAAGTCCTCGGTATTCTCCCGGACCACGTAGAAGTTCACGTGCTCCGGTCCCTTCCCCACCAGGGGACAGGGGACACCTTGATAGAGCTTGACGGGGCGCAGATTTATGTACTGATCAAAGTAAAAGCGCAACCGGAGCAGTATGCCCTGTTCAAGGACGCCCGGAGGAACCCGGGGATCTCCCAGAGCTCCAAGGTAGATCGCGTCAAAGCGGGACAGTTCCTTCAGCGCCTCTTCCGGTATCAGCTCCTTCGTCATCAGGTAATGCTCGGCGCCGAAGGGGAACTCCACGAAGTCCAGGTCAACGCCACCAACGGCATCGGCTGCAGCCCGGAGGACCTTCACGCCCTCCCGGATGACCTCGGGGCCGACGCCGTCACCAGGAATGACCGCGATCCTGTATCTGGTCAAAATTTCACCCGAACAATTTTGGCACCGAACTTCTTAAGCTTAAATAACTGATTGTCCTTTTCTGACTTCCTTTCCCCTCATTTCCTTCAGATAGGGCAGCAGCCCTCCCGCCCGCAAGATCTCCATCAAGAAATCGGGGAGTGGCTCGGCCCGGTAGACCTTTCCGGTGCTGGTGTTAATCACCTCACCCCTGCTGACGTCCACCCTGATGCCATCTCCGGTCCTGAAGCCCTCCTTCGCCTCCTTTGAAACCAAAACCGGCAAGCCCTGATTTATCGCGTTGCGGAAGAATATCCGGGCGAAGGATGTGGCGACAACGGCGGCCACCCCGGCACCCTTCAGCGCCATCGGTGCATGCTCCCGGCTTGAACCGCAGCCAAAGTTTCTCCCGGCCACGATGACGTCCCCCGCCCGCACCTTGGAAGCAAACTCAGGGTCCACCGCCTCCATCACGTGTTTCGCGAGCTCCCGGGGATCATGCTGAACCAGGTATCTCCCCGCGATGATGTCATCGGTTGAAATGTTATCGCCGAAAACCCAAGCCCTGGCCATCAGACATCCCTCGGATCGGTTATCTCCCCCTTCAAGGCCGAGGCGGCGACGGTGGCCGGCGAGCCCAGATAAACCTCGGCCTCAGGGCTGCCCATGCGGCCACGGAAATTTCTGTTGGATGAGGAGATGCAGACCTCACCCGGGCCGAGGATTCCGATATGTCCTCCCATGCAGGCCGCGCAGGATGGTGACCCGACGACGGCGCCCGCTTCCACGAACTTTTGCAGCACTCCTTTCTTGAGCGCCTCCAGGTAAATTTCACGGGAAGCGGGAACGACGAGCATCCTCACCCCAGGCGCTATCCTCCTGCCCTTCAAAATCTTTGCCGCCTCGATCAAGTCCTCAAGCCTGCCGTTGGTGCAGCTGCCCAAAAAGGCCTGATCCACCTTCACCCCGGCCACCTCCCGCACCGGACGCACCCGGTCCACGTTATGGGGCAGCGCCACCTGGGGTTCAAGCCGGGATAAATCATACTCCCTCTCCTCAACGTAGCTCGCGCCTTGATCGCTGTTAACTGCCCTGTATTTCCACCTGGCCCTGCCCCTCAGGTATGCCTCTGTGACTTCGTCGGCTGGAACAATCGCCGTCTTCGCCCCCATCTCCACCCCCATGTTACACATCGTCATCCTCCCGCCAATGCCTATCCGGCTCATGCCGCTGCCGGAGAATTCAATGGAACGGTAAGTGGCGCCATCGGCCCCGATGTCCCCCACCATCTTCAGTATTGCATCCTTCGGGGTGACCCGCCTTCCAAGTCTACCCTCAACCTTGACGAGCATGCTCTCGGGAACCCGAAACCACAGCTTTCCCGTGGCAAAAACAGCCGCCATGTCGGTGGAGCCGATGCCGGTGGCAAAACAGCCGAAGGCCCCATAGGTGCAGGTGTGAGAGTCGGCCCCCACGACAAGCTCCCCGGGCAGCGCGAAACCACGTTCGGGGAGCACCTGGTGGCAGATGCCCTCACCAACGTCAAAAAAATTTCTAATTTTATTTTGAGCCGCAAACCTGCGCAGTTTGCTGTGCTCCCGCGAGGCCTCGATTGATGTGGATGGGGCTTGATGATCCAAGACGATGACCACCCTCGAGGGGTCCCAGACCTCCTCAACCCCGATCTGCTCCAAAGCCTCCACCGTGATCGGGCCGGTGATGTCATTGATCATCGCCACATCAATTCTGGCCTCGACTATCTCACCCGGCGACACTCTCTGGCGCCCCGACGCCCGGGCCAATATTTTCTCCGCAATGGTCATCGCCATGAGCTTGCCCAACCTGATTACGTGGCCCAATCTTTAAGTTTTACCGCACCAACGCCGGCCGCCGGAAAATGGGCTAAAGGCGAATGGCTCCGTCTGAAGCTGAGCTAACGATCCTGGAGTAAAGGCCAAGATATCCTGTTTTCACTCGGGGGACATGGCGCTTTATCTTCGCCAGCCTTTCTTCCAGCTCCTGCCCGGAGACCAGCACCTCCAACCTGCGACGCGGGATGTCGATCAATATTTTATCTCCATCCCTGACAGCGGCAATTGGTCCTCCCTCGGCGGCCTCGGGAGAAACGTGCCCCACCGCCGCTCCCCTTGTCCCCCCGGAGAACCTTCCATCGGTCACCAGCGCCACAGAATCGATCAACCCCATGCCAGCTATGGCTGAAGTGGCGGCAAGCATCTCCCTCATTCCTGGTCCTCCCTTGGGCCCTTCATATCTGATGACCACGACATCTCCCCGCCTGATCTCGCCGTTAAGTATCTCCTTCACGGCATCCTCCTCGCGGTCAAATACTCTGGCCGGGCCCTTGTGCCGCAGCATGCTCGGCCTGACGCCAGCATACTTGACCACGGCACCCTTCGGGGCCAAATTCCCGTAGAGAATTGCGATTCCTCCCTCGCGGTGGTAAGGCTTCTTCAGCGGTCTGATGACGCCGTTTTCCGGCATCTTGACAAACTTGAGGTTCTCCTGAACGCTCCTCCCCGTAACTGTGAGAGGTGATCCCCGGATGAGGCCACCCAGCCTTTTCATAACCGCAGGTATCCCACCAGCCCTGTCCAGATCCAGCATGGTATGTTGGCCACCGGGCCTCAGGCTGCAGATGTGCGGCGTCCTCCGGCTCAACCTGTCAAAGGTATCAAGGTCCAGCTTAACACCGGCCTCATGGGCAATCGCGGGGAGGTGAAGCACCGTGTTCGTCGAGCCCCCGATGGCCATGTCAACAATCACGGCATTCTCGAAGGCTGCTCTCGTCATGATCTTTCGCGGAGTTATCCCCTGACGAAGCAGCTTCAGCACCTGAAAGCCACTTTGCCTAGCCAAGGCTGCTTTTCTGGAGTCGATGGCATGCATGGTGGCCATGCCCGGAAGTGACATCCCCATGGCCTCAGTAAGGCAAGCCATTGTGTTGGCCGTGAAGAGACCGGCACAGGAACCACAGCCGGGGCAGCAGTGCTCCTCAACCATCCGCGCTTCCCTCTCGCTCATCCTGCCCGCCTTGACGGCGCCCACGGCCTCAAAGGCGCTGATCACGTCCAGCTTCTGGCCCCGCCATTCCCCCGGCATCATCGGGCCACCGGTGACCATTATTCCTGGAATGTTCACCCGCGCCATGGCCATCAACATCCCAGGGACAATCTTGTCGCAGCTAGCCAGACAAACCACGGCGTCGAAGCGGTGGGCCTCCAGCATCAACTCAACGCTGTCGGCGATGATTTCCCGGGAAGGCAGCGAATAACACATGCCACGGGTGCCCATCGCGATGCCATCACAAATGGCAATCGTGTTGAACTCGAAGGGGGTACCACCGGCCTCCCGGATTCCGGCAGCAACCGCCTCGCCCAGCTGTCGCAGGTGAAGATGGCCGGGGACGATGTTGGTGTAGGAGTTGGCTATGGCAACAAAGGGCCTCTCCATGTCCGCATCCGTCAAGCCGTCAGCCCTTAACAGTGCCCGACGGGGGAGGCTCTCAAGGCCTGCTACAACTTCTCGGCTGCGAAGCTTCATCGGTCCTGCCTCCGAGAAGGCTTCACATTCTCAATATAAATTTCTGGTGGTTGAACTGAGGTAACTGAAAAAATCACTTTTCAATTCCCGCCCACTTTCGGAGCTCCCTTCCGACCTTCTCAACCAGGTGCTTTTTGCCTTCCTCGCGCATCCGGCGGAGGTTGGGCAGTTTTGCCTTGCTCTCCGCTATCCATTCCTGAGCGAACTTCCCGCTCTTGATATCCTCAAGCATCCTCTTCATCGTCTCCCGCACCCGCTGGTCGATTATCCACTTTCCCCTCGTGCGGCCGCCATACTCCGCGGTATTGCTGACGGCCTGCATCATCCCCTCGATACCGTGCTCGTAGACCAGATCGATGATCAGTTTCATCTCGTTGATACACTCAAAGTAGGCTATCTCCGGCTGGTAACCCGCCTCAACCAGCGTCTCAAAACCGGCCTTCATCAGCTCGGAAACCCCGCCCACCAGAACCGCTTGCTCGCCGAAAAGGTCAGTTTCCACTTCCTCCTTGAAGGTGGTCTCGACCACCCCTATGCGGGTCAGTCCCACGCCCTTGGCCATGGCCAGGGCTATCTTCTTCGCCTTTCCACTGGCATCCTGCTCCACCGCAAGCAGCCCCGGCGTCCCGGAACCCTTCTCGTACATCTGCCGCAACATTGCCCCCGGAGCCTTGGGAGCGATCATGATCACGTCCACGTCCTTCGGCGGCACTATCTGCTTGAAATGGATGTTGAAACCGTGGCTGAAGCAAAGCACCTTGCCCGCGGTGAGGTGGGGTTGAATCTGCTCCCGATAAACTTCCGCCTGATATTCATCCGGGATCAAGATGTGAACTATGTCTGCCCGCTTGGCGGCCTCAGCGATGTCGAGGACCTCAAAACCATCCTTCTTCGCCTGCTCATAGCTGGCATCCTTTATGCTACCGATGATCACCCGGCAGCCGGAATCCCTGAGGTTCTTGGCCTGGGCCTGCCCCTGATTCCCGTAGCCAATGATCGCGATCGTCTTTCCCTTCAGCGGGGCTAGATCCGCATCCTTATCGTAATATATCTTCACCATGTTATCCCCTTTAACATGTCTCCCGGGATATAAGAACCTGACCCGAGCGGGCGACCTCCTTGAGGATATCCGGGCCCAGCTCGGTGATCACCTTCTCTATATGTTCATGGCTGCCGCTCAACTCCACGATCAAGACGTTTCCCTTGTTTTCCAGCACCTTGCCCCCGGCCCTCTCGACCAGCTCCACCACCTTCCAGAGTTGCTCTTCATCAAGTTTTTTCGTCTTCAGCAGCGCTATCTCACGGGCAATGCTGCGCTCCGGATCAATCACCTCCACGTCTATTATCGGCTCGGCTCGAGCTAGGACCCGGCGCATGAACTCCGCCAGGCGATCGTCGGCCTTAAAGGTCAGGATAACCCTGGCCAGGCCGGAGGGCTCAATCCCCACGGTGATGGAATCCAGGTTAATCTGCCTCCGGGTAAAAGATCGGGAGATCCTCATCATGACCCCGGGGACGTTCTGACAAAGCACCGAGAAAATTCGCGTCTTCATTTCAAACACCTAGGTAAGTATCGGTTCATCAAGCCTTCCCCCTGCGGGCACCATGGGAAGAACATGCTCATCGGGGTCGATCGGTATGTCAAGGATCGCTGGCTTTCCGCACTTCAGCGCTTCCCTCAGCTTCGGTGCAATCTCGCTGGGTCTGGTCGCGCGATCGCCCCAGGCACCGTAGGCCTCGGCCAGCTTCACGAAATCGGGCACTTTACCCAAATAAACACCAGATCGCCGCTTCTGATAAAATAGATCCTGCCACTGCTTGACCATCCCCAAGTAGCGGTTGTTGAAGATGCAGGAAACCACGTTTATCTTATTCTCCACAACCGTGGCCAGCTCCTGAGAGTTCATGAGGAAGCTGCCATCACCGGCTATGGTGACCACATCGCATTCCGGGCGGGCAATTTTGACGCCCATGGAGGCGGGGAAACCAAACCCCATTGTGCCCAGGCCTCCCGAAGAGATGAAGTGTCTCGGTTTTTTGACCACATAGAAATGAGCCGCCCACATCTGGCACTGCCCCACCTCGGTCACTATTATCGCGTCTTCATCGAGCACACTCATTATCTCCTTGATCACGCGCTGAGGTTTTGTGGGGACCTCATCATAGTCCATCCGCGGGGCCAGCTCTTCGCGCATCCTCTTCACCCTCTGGAGCCAGGCGCTGGTCCTCCCCTTTTTCACTTGCAGCTTGATTCCTTCAATTATCGCGGCAAGCGATCGCTTGGCGTCGCCGAGTATCGGCAGGTCCACGCGAACGTTCTTCCCCAGCTCCACCTGATCAATGTCGATGTGAATGATCTTGGCCCGCGAAGCAAAGTGGCGAACATCACCAGTAGCTCGATCGCTGAATCTGACGCCCACCCCCAGCAGGACATCACACTCGCTCACGGCAAGGTTGGCCGCCATCCTCCCGTGCATGCCGAGCATGCCGAGCGCCAGAGGATGGTCCTCGGGGATCACCCCCTTGCCCATCAAAGAGGTGACCACTGGGGCTCCCAACATCTCAGCCAGGGTAACCACCTCTGCCGAAGCTGAGGACCAAATGACCCCGCCGCCGGCGTAGATCACGGGCTGCTCGGCGTCCACCAGCATCCTGACGGCCTTCCTGATATCCTCAGGGTCGGGATCCAGCTTTATCTTCTTGTGATAATTCACCTCGGCCGGAATTTTCAGGTCCGCCTTGCTTACTTGGACATCCTTGGGGAGATCAATGTGCACCGGTCCCGGCCTCCCGGTCGTCGCCGTCTTGAAGGCGAGCCGGATGATGGCAGGCAGTTCAGTGACGTGGCGGATGATAAAGTTATGCTTGGTTATCGGCAGCATGATGCTCAGCATGTCGGCTTCTTGGAAGGCATCGCTACCCAGCACCGAGTTCGGCATCTGACCGGAGATGGCGACCACGGGAGAACTGTCCATATAGGCATTCAGTATTCCCGTAGTCAGATTGGTTGCACCAGGACCAGAGGTGGTGAAACAGACGCCCGGTTTTCCTGTGGCCCGGGCATAGCCGTCAGCCGCATGCGCCGCCGCCTGCTCATGCCTGGTCAATATGTGGCGGATCTCTGGCTCATCGTAAAGTGCATCGTAAACTGGTATCATGGCTCCACCGGGAATGCCGAAGATGTCCCTTACCCCTTCCGCCTTCAGGGCCTCAAAAAGCGCCTTGGCTCCCGTCATTTCGACCATGGACATCAATTATAAAGTTATTAATTCCCTGCTTTATATTACTTAAACCTGGCCAGGATGGAAACCCGGTATTTCCTCCGCCCGTTCTTTGTCTGCCCGATGAGCTTAGCGCTCTCAACCGTGGTGGCCCCAAAACTTTCCTTCAGCCGGGCCGCCATCATTCGGGCAAGGCTCACCGAACTCAAGTAAAAATCAAGCCCACCGTGATGCTCCTTGACCTCGGCGATGAAATTCCCGGGTTTGACCTTACTTGACTGAGCAGCGAGCCTCTCCATCTCCTCCTGGACCCGGAGCCGCGTCTCTCTTGACGGAAAATCGCGCAGTTGTAAAATGGCCTCATAGTGCCGGGCCCTTTTCAGGCTGCACAGGTTACAAGTGGTGTATTTCAGGTTCAATTTCAAGGTGGCCTCCTCAACCTTGGGGTTAACCTGGAGGTGATGAACCCTGCCCGAAGCCCTGACATCCACTAGGCCCTCCTTAAGGCGGGGATTAACCTCGACCTGGACGCCGGCTTCCTCCGGCCTGAGAAATTTTCTCCCGGCTTCGGTGTCTCGGGTCACCCGAACGACATGGAGAACAGCCTGTCTGACCGCATCTTCAACAGATGCCCCCGACGATTGAAGCTGCCACTGCCGGCCGATCCTGACGGCGCCGCATCTCTTGCAAAGGACAACCTCGACTTCCGCCGGCAGCTGCAACAGCGGTACCTCAGAAAAACAGCGCTGGCACAGCCCTTGGATCAACGGCCCGGCCTCGTCCTCCAGAGCACCGCATCTATAACAGAATCTTTTCATCGGCACCAACCAAGCTCTACTTTTCCCGTTTAAACATCTGCCTCCGCGATTTTAAAACGATAAATTATTAAATTCACAAACTCAAGTTCCCGCGGTGTTGGCTTGCAACTGCTGCTGATACACGCCGACTACCTTCGCTTCGAGGTAAAACAACGGACGCCGGTGGCCGAGGAGCTTAAACCCGAACAGCATTCAGGACAGCTGAACGATGTGCTCGTCGTCTTCTCAGCCGCGGAAGAAGCTGATGAGGAAAACATCGAACAAGTGGCGAAAAATGCCGCCGCGGAGATCTCCGACGTTGCCCGAAAAGTTGAGGCCCGAAGGATTGCCATTTACCCCTACGCTCACCTGAGCTCTTCACTTGCCTCACCAAAAGGAGCCGTCAAGCTGCTCGACGCCGCTGCCGCCCGGCTCCGGGAAATGGGGTTTGAGGTTCACCGGCTGCCCTTTGGCTGGTACAAGGCATTCACCATAAGCTGCAAGGGACACCCGCTATCAGAACTCTCGCGCACCATCACCGCTGAGGCCCGGGAAATCGAGGAGGCTGTCACGGAGGCCGCACCCAGCCGGCTGATCGTTCTCACTCCAGAGGGGGAAGAGCATGATCTGGATAAGTCGAAATTAGAATCATGCCCGCCGCTGTTGAAGGCCCCAGTGCTGAAACAGTACATCCTGAGTGAGGTGTTGGGACAAAAGTCAGGGGAAGAGCCGGCCCACATCAAGCTGATGCGGCGCCTGGAGCTGGTGGACTACGAGCCCGCCAGCGATACCGGCCACTTTCGCTTTTACCCCAACGGCGCCCTCGTCAAGGGGCTGCTGGAGGACTTCGCCTCAAAGATCGCTGCTGAGATTGGTGCCCTCAGAATAGAGACGCCCGTGCTCTACCGCGCCGACGAACCCGACATCGCTGAACAGGCGGCCAAGTTCTTGCAAAAGGACTACAAGATCAAGCTGCCCAACCGAACCCTCATCCTGCGGTTCTCCGGTGACTTCGGCCTGTTTAAGATGATGAAGAGCACCCTGATGACCTACAAACAGATGCCGGTCAGGGTGTTCGAGCTCTCCCCTTCCTACCGGCTGGAGCAGAGTGGGGAGACCGTGGGGCTGAAGCGCCTCAGGGCCTTCACCATGCCCGACATACACTGCTTCTGCCGGGACCTGGATCAAGGCCTGGAGGAGTATGAGAGGCTCTTCAAAATTTATGTGAAAATGGTTGGCTCGATGGTGGTGGACTACGCTGTCGTCTTCCGGGTGGTGGAGGACTTCTACCGCCAAAACCGGGATTTCATCGTCCGCTTGCTCAGGCTGGTCAAACGCCCGGCCCTGATCGAGCTGCTCACCGAACGCAAGCACTACTGGGTTCTCAAACATGAGTTTCAGATGATCGACTCCGTCGGCGGGAATGCCCAGCTCTCCACGATCCAGCTGGATCTGGAGGACTCGGAGCGCTACGGCATTCACTACATTGACGAAAAGGGGGAAAAACGCGGCTGTGTGATCCTGCACTCCTCCATCGGCTCCATAGAGCGGTGGATCTACGCAATACTCGAGGAGGCAGCCAAGGCCCAGATGGCCGGCAAGGCGCCGCGCCTGCCCCTCTGGCTCTCGCCAACCCAGGTGAGACTGGTGCCTCTCGCCACCCGGCACCTGGATTTCTGCCGGAGGATCTCCTCCGAGCTTGAGAAGGCCAAGATAAGGGTCGACATAGATGATCGGGAGGAATCCGTCTCGAAGAAGGTGAGGGACGCCGAGCGGGAGTGGGTGCCCTACGTGGTCGTGATCGGCGACAAGGAAACAAAGCTGGAGAAAATTCCCGTCAGAGTCCGGGGTGAAAAGGAACTAAAGCCGCTGACGGTGAAGGAACTCTCGGCGGAGATCAAAAAGCAGACGAG
The DNA here is from genome assembly GCA_001515205.2 of Candidatus Hadarchaeum yellowstonense. Classification (GTDB taxonomy): domain Archaea; phylum Hadarchaeota; class Hadarchaeia; order Hadarchaeales; family Hadarchaeaceae; genus Hadarchaeum; species Hadarchaeum yellowstonense. The sequence goes on along the minus strand of LQMQ01000047.1, from coordinate 16,724 downwards.
GGGGATGCCCTTCAGGCCTCTGGCGATGAACCGCCTGCTGTCGCTGCGTCCAACCTTCTTCGGCGGATAGTCATGCAGCCCAAAAGGGTAGCCGCGATAAGCATAATCATCTTTGGCCTCATCAGCCTCTTCGGGGACATCATCTACGAGGGATCGAGGAGCATCATCTCGCCCTTTCTGCTCAGCTTCGGCGCCTCGGCTTTCATCGTGGGGCTGGTCCTCGGCGCCGGGGAGTTCCTCGGCTACGCCCTGAGGATGGTCTTCGGGTTTCTCTCCGATCGAACCAGGTCTTACTGGACGATCTTCATCCTGGGCTATTCTCTCCTCATCGCCGTGCCCCTGCTCGCCTTTGCCGGCGCTTGGCCCCTAGCCGTCATCCTGGTTCTGATGGAAAGGTTATCCAAGGCCGTGAGGTCACCGGCCCGGGACACCGTATTCTCCTATGCCACCAGAGGAATAGGAAGCGGCAAGGCCTTCGGCATCCATGAGCTGCTGGACCAGATCGGGGCGATAACCGGGCCGGCATTGGTCGCCGCGATATTGTTCACTTCCGGTGGGAATTTCAGCGCTGCCTTCTCCTTCCTTTTTGTCCCCTACCTCCTCATGGTAATCACCCTTCTCTGGAGCTACCTCAAACTCAGGCCGCTGATCCCACTACCGGCCATGACCACGAAAAGAACCGGCCTCAAACAGCTGCCTGGTGAACTGGCCACCTACTCAGCCGCGGTGGCCTTGAACGCGGCGGGGCTGGTCTCCATCGGGCTGATATTGTACCGGGCCTCGCCTGAGGTCCTGCCCTGGATAGTGGCCCTCATTTATCTGCTCACCCAAGCCGTCGACGCCGCGGCGGCACCACTGGCCGGTTATCTCTACGACCGGATGGGCAGGAAGCTTCTCTACCTGCCCTTTGCCCTCTCGGTGATTCCCTCCTCCCTGATCTTCCTCGGCGGGCTGGAGTTCGTCATCCTCTCGGCAATTTTCTTTGGAGCAATCTTCGGAATGCACGAGTCCATCTACAGGGCGGCAGTGGCGGACCTCACGCCAGCCGAGGTCAGGGGATCGGCCTACGGAATCTTCCACACCCTTTATGGCTTTGGCTTCCTCATAAGCGGCGCCGTTTTCGGCTTCCTGATGGACAACAATTTAGCCCTGGTCGCGGTGGGGTTCTCCATAACTGCCCAGGCCGCGGCAATGGTCCTGCTGAGAAAGACCCTCAGGGAGCCGAGCCCAGCGACAAAAATAATTTCATGAACCTTGGCCCCTGCACCAAACCCAGCGAGCCGCGCTTGGCCTCCGCCTCGGTGAACCTGAGCCCGTCGCCTTCTCCGCCGGGAACAAACACCGCAAATGGAACCGGGTCAGAGACGTGCGTCCTGACCGTCACCGGGGTGGGATGGTCAGGCAGGACAGCCACGGCTGCCTCCCTCCCCTTCCTCACTATCCTGCCCAGGAGCCTTCTGTCCAGATCCTCAATGGCCTTTATCTTCCGCTCAACGTCGCCCGCGTGACCGGCTTCGTCTGGTGCCTCAACATGGATGAAGACCAGGTCATTGGCCTTCAGCGCCTTCAGCGCGTAATCGGCCTTGCCCTCATAGTTGGTATCGTAGTAACCCGTCGCTCCCGGAACCTTGATGACCTCCATCCCCGCCCAAACCCCAATGCCGTTGATCACATTCACCGCGGAAATGATGGCGCCCTTGATCCCATACTTTTTCTCAAATGGCTCCAGATCGGGACGTTTGCCCGGGCTCCAGAGCCAGATCATGTTGGCCGGGTTCTTGCCGAGCTTCACCCGCCTCTGGTTGACGGGATGCTGGGAAAGGATTTGCCTTGATGCCAGCATGAACTCGTTCAGGCGAAGGGAAATCCTGTCCCGGGACTTGATGAGGTGTTTCGCTATTGGCTCGCCGACGATGTCGTGGGGAGGAGAACACCCCTCGCTGACCCGGGCATTCCGCAGCACAAAGATATGCCGGTAGCTTATTCCCAGGTGGAACTCACCAAAGCCCTGTTTTTGCAGCTCGCTGAGGAGCTCCGCGGCCTCTTCAGTGGTGATGCAGCCACCGGAGTAATCGACGAGCCTGCCCTCCCTCTCCGTCACTAGGTTGCACCGGAAGGCGACGTCATTGGGGCCAAGGGAAACGCCCATGGAGCCGGCCTCAAGGGGGCCCCTCCCCGTGAAGCATTTCCTCGGATCGTAGCCCAGGATGGAAAGGTTGGCAACGGCCGAATCCTTCGACATTCCCCGGGGAATCGTCCTGATCAAGCCGACCTTGCCCTCTCTGGCCAAGAGATCCATGTTGGGCTTCTCCGCCACCTCCAGGGGGGTCCTTCCACCAAGCTCCTCGACGGGGTAATCGGCCATCCCGTCCCCGACCACGATCACAAACTTTTTGCCTGCCAATGGCTTCACCTGAAAACCAGAAGTTCCTCGTCGTAACGCCTACCGTCAAAGACACTGCCCTTGGAAAGCCTCACCACCTTCCGTCCTGAGAGATATTCCACCAAAAGCCTCTCCACCTCTTCCATTGGTTTTTCCCCCGTCAGCCAGCTGAGAGGAACATTGACGTTGACTGGCCGGGCGGGCAGGATGTGCCGAGTCGTCTTGTGCGTGAAAACTTCTCCGGACAAGGCAGTCTGAACAACCTCCTCCTTGGTGGTCCGGGGAACTAGCAGGGCCGCGGGGGCTTTCCCCGACCTGACCTGCCACTCGGCATCATGCTCCATTTCATAGCTTATGTGCAGGCCCTCTCCCTCGGCGGCGGCTTCGAAGCGTTTGATCCACCTGTAGCTCTCCACGATGTCGGTCTTCGGCGCCCTGACCAGATAGCAGCTCTTCATCGTGAACAGCGCCGCCGTGGCTTTCCTGGCTTCAAGTTCCTTGAGGGCCGCTTCAAATGAGGAGGGTTCAATGCTCAGTCCCAGGGATCGAAAAATTTCCAGCAGAAACGAATCACTGACCCAGTCCTGAATCACGCGGTACCAGCAGCCGACCTGAATCCTCGGGCTGCTGTAGTCGACCAGGCAGACGGGCAGATAGCGACAGCCCAGCCTCTGGAGGGCGGCCACCCGATGCATGCCGTCAAGCACCACGGAGGTGTTCCGGTCCACGATAAGCGGGTTCCTGACCTCGTTGTTTTGCTTGATATCCAAAATTAGCTGATCCAGCATCCGCGGGATTATCTCCTCGTGAATGTAGACTCCGCCGGCGGGCTTGATGCCAAGCTCAATCTCCAGCCCCTGCGCCTCCAGCTTGAACCCCAAAGGATCACCAATAGCATAGGCGCGGCTGCTTTCAAAAGGATAATGGAGGTGAACCTGAGACGCCTCGCTAAGGCAATCGCCTATCCATGGAAGATGCTGATCCAGCGCTACCGGCTCAAAATTACCAGGCGCGTTCCGACATTTCAGTCCCGTATGCCGGCCTCAGTTATCTGAAACGTCGCGCTCTCAGGTGGCAGCCCGGGATGATCTACCAGCTGCGCCGTTCGCATGTTGGCCTTGCCTTTTCTGAGGTACACGCGGGCGGTGACTGCGTGACCCAGCACGTGGCCGCCCACAGGCTTTGTAGGATCTCCGAAGAAAACATCCGGCCTGGCCTGTACCTGATTGGTTACGAAGACAGCCATGTCGTTGAGCTCCGCCAGCTTGTGAAGCTCCGCTATGTGGCGACCCAGCTTTTGCTGTCGCTCCGCCAGAGCCCCTCTCCCGCAGTACTCGGTGCGGAAGAGCGCCGTCAACGAATCAATCACCAGCAGCCTGACGCCGTCATTCTTGGCGATCTCGGCAGCCTTTTCAGCCAGAAGCATCTGGTGGTCAGTCGTGTGTGCCCTGGCCACGTAGATGCCGTCAAGGATTTTCTGGGGATCCTCTCCCAGAGCCATCGCCATCTGCGAGATCCTCTCCGGCCTGAAGGTGTTCTCCGTGTCTATGTAAACCGCCTTACCGCTGAGCCCACCCTGCTCCGGCGGAAGCTGCACGTTAACGCAGAGCTGGTGGGCAATCTGAGATTTCCCCGAACCGAACTCGCCAAAGAACTCGGTCACCCCCTGCGTCTCGATTCCTCCGCCAATTATTTTGTCCAGAAGCTGGCTGCCGGTGGTGATGCGGCCGAGGTGCTTTCGCCTTTCCAGGACCTCTAGGGCCTTTTCATAGCCCATCTTCGACGCCTCCCGCGCCGAATTTATCACCTTCATTGCCACCCTCAGCCCAATCTCGGCCGCTTCCATCAGATCGCCCGCAGTGGCTACCGCGATGCTTTCGATGGAGTCATAACCCGCTGAGCGCAGCTTCTCGGCAATCGCCGGGCCAACTCCCTCAAGTTCTTCAAGTTCAACCATTGCCATCATCCCTCTTTGTTCAATCCCTCGCCCTCGTGATTCAAGCGTTTTTTGATGAGGGGGGTCGCCGAAAGTATTGCTCTCCCGGCAAACTGCCCAGAGAACAATATTTTAGGCGGTGCCTCCTCATTATTTGATGGGTTCTATGGAAGAGGACGCAGAGTCTCAGGAAACTGTGACCATTGCCGGAATGGAGAAATTTCTCAACACAGTAATCACCGTCACCGCCAAGGACGGTCGAAGGTTCCGTGGCAGGCTGACAAACTACGACGAACACATGAACATCATCCTGGAGGAAACCGAGGAGCTCACGGAGAAGGGGCCGATAAAGCACAAATTTGTCCTGTTGAAGGGAGGGAACATCTCGGATATCTCGACCTAGATCGCCTTGACGACCTCCATCGCCTTGAAACTTTCAAAGACCTTTTTACCATCTTCGGTCAGCCGGTAAATGCCCTCCATTTCCGCCACCAGGCCTCTGGCGATCAAGGAGCTGACGTACGCCTTCACCGGCCACCAATCCTCGGAGCCGTAAAGCTCCTTAAGCTCGCGCAGCTTTAGACCCCCTTTGCTCGCGATAATGGTGAAGACCTTCCCGACACCGTCCTCGTCGGCTTTCAGCCAGTTGATGTCCTCAGCGACTCCCATACCATCACCTTAATTTTGTCAACAAAGATAAAAGTACTCGCCCTTTGCCTTCTGCTCCCGATCCAAGGCGCTGCCGGGCTTGTTGGCCCTGGGCCGTCCCGTCTGCGGGTCCCTTCGAAAGGTCACCCCCACATGCTTCAAAAAAAGATTCATGCCCTCGCGCATCTTCAGGGGGCCGTGCGTCCTGCCCTCCCTGCTGGGCTCCCCGGTGAAGACCAATATTCGATCCGAGAGATAGTCGATGCTGAGCACATCGTGATCGACGACGAAGGCCGCCGCCTCCCTTTTCTCCATCGTCCTCCTGATGCACTTGGACATGCTCAGGCGCTGCTCCACATCCAGATAGGCGCTGGGCTCGTCAAGCAGATAGAGGTCGGCCTGCCGCCCCAGACATGCCGCGATGCAGACCCGCTGCAGTTCCCCGCCGCTCAGGCTTTTCAGCTCCCTTTCCATCAGCGGCTCGACCTCCAACGGCTGCAGGATCTCCGGGGTGAAGGAGGGGTCGAAATCACCCAGCTGCTGGTGAAGCCAAGCCTCAACCGTGCCCTCGAAATCAACCCGCAGATACTGGGGCTTGTGTGAAACCCTCAGGTTGAAATCAAGCTTTCCGGAAGTGGGTGCGATTTCCCCGGCGAGAATGCGGACAAAGGTGGTCTTCCCCACCGCGTTCGGGCCCACAATCCCCACCACCTCACCGGCATAGATATCACCCGGAGAGACCTCCAACCGGAAGCCCTTGAAAACCTTGACCAGCTTGGGATAGCTCAGCAGCAGCCTGCCGCCGACCTCGGCTTTTGAGAGCGGCCGCACCTCAAACTTTATGGGCTCCCGCCGGAACATGATGTTCTCCTCGGGAAGATAACCATCGAGAAAGACGTTGATTCCAACCCTGACGCCACGCGGGGAGGAGACAACGCCGTAGACCCCCGGCCTGCCGTAGAGGACGTGAACGTAGTCGGAAACGTAATCCAGCATTGCCAGATCATGCTCCACGATCAAAACCGCCTTTCCCGCCGCGGCTAGGGAGCGGATCGCCGCCGCCGCGTTCAGACGCTGGTAAACATCGAGGTGGGAACTCGGCTCGTCAAAGAAATAAACATCGGCCTCCCGGGACGCGGCGGCTGCTATGGCCAGCCGTTGCATCTCACCGCCGCTCAGCGTCTTCACCTCCCGGTTGAGAAAATCGCTCAGTTCCAGGGAACGGATCAGCTCCTTTACCACACCGCGCTCGTCTACCTTTTCCAGAAGATCCTGAACCTTCCCTTTGACAGCCTTGGGTAAATCGTCAACCGCCTGGGGCTTGTAGACCACTTTCATTTCCCCGATCTTTCTGAAGTAATTCTGCAACTCTGACCCCTTGAAGAACTCCATCAACTCCTCCTGGGTCGCCTCCTCCTTGCCGAGGTTGGGCCTGAGCCTCCCCGCCAGAATCTGAAGGGCCGTCGTCTTCCCCACGCCATTCTGACCGACCAGCCCGGTGACGCTGCCCGCCCGCGGTATCGGCAATTCAAACAGGGCAAAGCCGTTCGGTTGATAGCGGTGGACGCAGCGTCCCTCCAGCTCGCTGGGGAGATTGATGATGTAAATCGCCCTCAGGGGGCACTTGTGCGCGCAGATCCCGCAGCCGCTGCACAGCTGCTCCGAGATGGTCGGCCTGCCCGTCTTCTCGTCGATTAGAATCGTTTCATCTCCGGTCCTGACGCCGGGACAGTAGCGATAGCACTCCAGCGAGCATTTCTTCGGTTGGCAGAAGTCCTGTCTGATCACCGCCAGTCTGGGCATGTTCCACCCCTACTGCTATTACATTAACTTTTAAAAGAACCGCACCTAAAGGGCATTGGTGAAAAAGTGCGGGCGACCTATCTGCTGGGCATCGTTGTCTTCTTGGTCGTCGTCCTGCCGCTCATCGGATTTCTGCTCGGCAGTGGCTTGGTCAAGCTGGCCGCGCAGGTCATCCTGACGATTGTGCTGGTCGCGGTCATAGGCGCCACCGGAATCTTCGGGTACATTTGTATAAAGGCACAGGCGAGGAAGTGGGGCCTCGGGCTGTTCCTCATTGCCATCATTTGCCTGCTGATAGTGTTCTGGTTGTGGACGGGTAAGCCGCTGCTGCTCATCTAGTCGGGACCGGCAGAGAGGGTGTAAACTTTTCAGCGCTGCCATCCCAACCGCTGGAGGCCCTCAATCACCTTAAGAAATCTCATCCGTACGCCTTTCATCCACCTGAAAGGACCCTGCCGATCGTTACTCCGTTTTCTTCCAGAACTCGGCGTTCAGTTGCTTGGCCCGGTCGTTGAGTTTCATCATGATGAAGTCGCGGGCCTGCATGCGCTCCAGGTCGCTCTCGAAGGAAGAGCTCAGGCTCTCAAGCCTCGGCCGGGCGAAGATCTCAAAGGCCAAGTTGATGTCTCGATCGGTCAGGGGGCCGTCCTTGACCTTGTCGGCGAGGAACTCGGCCGTCTTTTGAACGATCCAGTCCAGCTCAGAGGATTCTATCATCACGACCACCAAAAAATCTTTAACATTCTTTTTATAAAATAACTTCGGCGAAAGAATGGACGTTTTTGAGGCGATAAAGGGTAGAAGGAGCATCCGCGGCTTTAAACCGGAATCGATCAGTGATGCCGACCTGGAAAAAATTTTGGAGGCTGGAATTTCCGCGCCCAGCGCGGGAAACTGCCAGCCGTGGGAATTCGTCATCGTCAGGGACCAGAAAATAAAACAGAAGCTGGTCCAGGCCGCCCGCGGGCAGAGTTTCCTGGCCGAGGCCCCTGTGGTCATCGTGATCTGCGCGGACGTCAACAGGACCGCCAGCCGCTATGGGGAAAGGGGCAGGACCCTTTACTGCATCCAGGACACCGCGGCCGCCGCGCAAAACATCCACCTTGCGGCTTACGCCCTGGGCTACGGCACCTGCTGGGTTGGAGCCTTTGACGAAAGCGCCGCCGCCGAGGCCATAAAAGCTCCTGCAGGGGTCAGGCCGCTGATAATGATCCCCATCGGTAAACCCCGGGAAAAGCCGAAGCCAACCCCCAGGACACCGCTGCGGGAGAGAATCCACCAAGAAACTTTCTAACCTCGGTCAACCGATCCGGAACGGGGGGATCTTGCTCCCTGATAAATTTGGGCCACCATGAGCGCCTCCGGCTTCAGGACCTCTAAAAAAGCCTTCTTCACCGCCTCGACCTTTTTACCGGTGGCGAGGGCAAAAACCGAACGGCCAATCATGACCTGGCTGGCGCCGATTGCCCCGGATTTTTCGGCTAGGTTGACAAGCTCCAGGAGTTCCTCGTCGAGAAGTCCGAGATTCTCCGCAAAGGCTTTCGAGGCGGCAACGAAACCCCGGATGTCCGGCTGTTTCAGAACTCTCTTGAGGGCCAGGGAACCTATCTCGCTGGCGCGCCTTCTGAAATCACCATCGCTCAGAAATTTCTTGGAGGGGATGGGGCCCAGAGTGGCGCAAATCACTCGAACTCCCCGCGGGACCGGGATCCTTCTCCACTTTCCATACGGCGGCGCCCCCGGCTCAAGGCCGATGACCAGGCCCCCGAAAGCCTGTGCGCCCACGTCACCGAGGCCCGTGTAGCAGAGGACCTCGGCCACATGTGCGGCGGTCACCAGCCTGTCCCTGGGAACGCGCAGCCCCAGGGCCTCGGCCAGAGAAATGGCTGTCCCCAGGGCTCCCGCCCCGCTCGCCCCGTAACCGGAACCGATCGGGATCTGGCAGAGGTGATCCACCCTCACCTTGAAGCTCCCGGGCACCAGGCCCAGGATTTGTCTTGCCGCCGCCAGAGTGGTCCTGGCCTCCGGCGCCGGCCTGCCATTGATGAAAACACTCAGGCTGGTCCGGTTGGAAATCTCAACGCCAACCTTGGTCACCACCCCGAGGTCCAGGCAGGGGCCGCCATTCCGGGAGCCCATCATTTCCGGCGCGGCGGCATCACAGGGCTGGAAGAAACCGGAAATGTGCGCCGGAACAAAGGTCGAGGCGCTTGAGCGCCGTGTTCCTGTTTTCAAGGACCCGGCCAGCCTGATCACCAGCTTTCAGCGCAGTTCACCCAGGGCTAAGTCCAAAATCACTCCGGCGATCTCCGCCTTGGTGGCCTTCATCTTTCTCGAACCCGATCTCGTGACGATCAAAACCTCGTTCGTGTCCGTGCCAAAGCCGGCGCCCGGACGACTCACGTCGTTCGCCACGACCATGTCAAGTCCTTCATCCAGCTTTGCCTCGGCGGCGCGGCGGAGTTCCTCGTCGCTGACCCCATGCTCCGTCTTGAAACCGACCACATAGGACCGGGGCGATAACTCTCGCACACCGGAGAGTACGCGGGGGGCGGGAACCAACCTGAGCGTCAACGGCTCCGTGTGCCTGAGCTTGCGCTGGAACGGTTTCTCCACCACAAAATCCTGGGGCGCCGCCGCGGAGACCACGATGTCGGGCTGCGCCCGCAACTCATTAACAAAGGCGTCACGCATCTCCTGCGTTGTCTCCACCCTGATGACCTCCACCCCGGCCGGCGGCGTCTCGGTGCCGGGACCGTAGATCAAGACAACCTTGGCGCCTCTGGCCGCTGCCGCGCTTGCCACGGCCAGTCCCATCTTTCCGGAACTCCTGTTGGTGATAATCTTGATCGGGTCGATGGGCTCGATGGTGGGGCCAGCCGTGACCAACACTCGCTTGCCAACCATGTCCTTCGGCCCCAGGGCCCCGATGACAAACTGGACAATCTCCGCCACTTCAGCTATTTTCGCCCGACCCTCCTCCATCCTCGGGCCCAGGAGCTGCACCCCAGCCGAGCGGAGCTTCGCCAGGTTCTGCTGAAAGAGTTCGTGAGCAAACATCGACGCGTGCATGGCCGGGACCAGCACCACGGGTTTTTTCAGGCCGAGCGCCACCGAGACCACCGAGGTCACCGGTGTATCGTCAATGGCGCAGGCCACCTTGCTGATGGTGTTGGCGGTGGCGGGAGCAACCAGGATCAAATCAGCCCAGTTCGCCAGCTCCACGTGCTCCAGTTTACCGGTCAACTCGACAATGACATCATTTCCGGTGGCCCAGTGCATCAGCTGGGGGGTTATCAGCTCCCTTGCCCGCGGGGACATGCAGACGCGCACCTCTGCCCCGTGCCGCATGAGCTCCCGGGCCAGCTCAGGGCACTTGACCGCGGCAACGCTGCCCGTGATGCCGAGGACAATTTTTCGGCCGCTGAGTTCTTTCCCCCTTGTGCCCACGATGTCCCTGGAGGGATGCATAAATTCACCACGATTTACCATCGCGCTTAAACGTTGTCTGGGGCAAAATTTAAAGTCATCCGTTTTCAAATTTCAGTCTTGGAATGGTTCAGTTTTTTGCCGTGGAGATCTATCTCACCGTAGCGGATTCTAATCGACGAGATGGGCCGACCATCCTCAGCCAGCACAAAGGGAATCTCCACTATTTCCAGGGGATTCATGCCCCTTGAGATCCTGATCCTGTTTATCTCCTCGGCCCTGGCCCTGGTCTCCGGGCTGACGACAATTGCATCGATGTTTCTGTCGGTGACCGCGGTGCCATAGGGATCCGAGAGGATGTTTATCTCCGTGCGCCCCAGCCAGCCCCGGCTGTGCAGCTCGTTGAGGAGCCGCCACAACCTGATGGCCAGGGGCTGAATGCCCGCCGAGTCCTTCATGAGCAGCTGCTGCATCTCGTCCGAGCAGATGCCTATGGTCACCCTCTCGCCAACCTCGTATGCCTTGGAGATGATCGCGAGATGACCGTTGTGGAGAAAATCAAACGTCCCCCCGACCACAACCTTCCGGAACTTCAACACCATCGACCTCTAAAGCTTCCTTTTGACATCGAGCCATTCCCTCTTCAACGGGCGGTGGGTAAAAGGCTTGGCCCCCGGTCCCAGGTAATCCGCCACAACGTGTCCACGACCGAGCAAATAGTACTTGGAGGTGGTCAACCCCTCCAGCCCCACCGGGCCCCGGGCGTGGATCTTGCCCGTGGAGATTCCGACCTCTGCCCCGAGGCCATAGCGGTAGCCATCGCTGAACCTGGTCGAGGCGTTGAGCATCACGCTGGAGGAATCAACCTCGGAGAGAAAGAGAAGCGCGTTTTTCCCGTTCTCGGTTACGATGGCGTCGGTGTGCTTGGAACCGTAGGTGTTGATGTGGTCAATCGCCTCCTGAACGCTGTCAACGACCTTAATCGAAACAATCAGGTCCAGATATTCGGTCCGCCAGTCCTTCTCCGTGGCCCGTTTAGCCCAGGGCAGGATTTCCCTCACCCTTTCGTCGCCCCTGATCTCCACCCCGGCCTCGGCATAGAGCCGGCCCAGCTCCCTCAGAAATCTCTCCGCGATGCTGCTGTGCACCAGGATGGTCTCCACCGCGTTGCACACGGCCGGATACTGCACCTTGGCATCGTAACAAACCCTCAGGGCCTTCTCCATGTCGGCGTCGGCGTCGACGTAGATGTGGCAGAGCCCCTCAGCGTGGCCCAGAACGGGGATGCTGGTGTGGGCCTGAATGTACTTCACGAACTCCTTGCTCCCCCGGGGGACGAGGAGGTCGATCAGCTCGTCCAGCTTCAACAGCTCCCTGACCTCGCTCCTTGCCTCGATGAGCTGGATCCAGCCGGGGGGAATTCCGGCCTCCTCGCTGGCTCCGCGTATCACCTCAAAAAGGGCCTCGTTGGAGTATCTGGCCTCGCTACCGCCCTTGAGCACAACTGCGTTTCCCGATTTCAAGCAGAGAGCCGAGATCTGGGGCAGAACATCTGGCCTGGACTCAAATATCGCGCCGATGACCCCAATGGGGCAGGAGACCTTGTACAGCTCCAGTCCGCGGTCAAGCTCCACGGCGTAGAGTGTTCTCCCCACCGGGTCAGCCAGCTGGGCCACGCTTTGAACCATCTTGGCGATATCCCTCAACTTCTCCTCCGAAAGCTTCAACCTCTGAACCAGGGCAGCTGTTATCCTGCCCCTCCTCAGCAGGGCTTCGGCCGCCTTCAGATCCCTGGCATTGGCCCGCAACAGGGCCTCCTTCTCCTTCAAGATGGCCGAGGCGATCTTAAGCAGGGCCGAGTTCTTGACCTCGGTCGTCACGTTGGCCAGCTTCAGGGCCGCCCTCCTGGCCGCCGCCGCCTTCTGAAAAACATCGCTCATCTTTTTCTCTCCGGAAGAAACAGGGTTCCGATCTCCTCTCCGTCCAGAATCCTTTCTAGGACGCGGGGCTCGCTGCTGCTGGCGATCACCACAGGAATGCCCTTCTTCGTCGCCATTCGGGCCGCCTTGATCTTGGTGAGCATGCCGCCGAAGCCTCGGGAGGCCTTAGCAACATAGCGCTCAACGTTGGTGCTTCCGTTCACCGTCCTGATGATCCTGCCGTGGTTGCCCTCCTTGGAATATCCCATGTAAAGGCCGTCAACGTCGGTGAGGATCACCAGCAGGTCGGCCGAGGCGCCTATGGCCACGTAGGCGGAAAGGATGTCGTTGTCGCCCAGCTTTATCTCTTCGGAGGCCACGCTGTCGTTCTCGTTAACTATCGGAACCACGCCCCAGCTCATCAGGGTCGCCAGCATGTTCTTGAAGTTCCGGTAGCGCTTGAGGTCGTTGAAGTCCTCCGCCGTCAGCAGGATCTGGGCCACGGGCTGCTGGTATTCACCAAAGTACTTGGAATAAACCTGCATCAGCATGCTCTGCCCCACCGCTGCTGTCGCCTGTAGCGCGGAGATCTCCTTGGGTCTGCCGCTGAGGTTCAGGCGCCCCACGCCGGCTCCGATGGCACCGGAGGAGACGATTATCACCTCCTTGCCCCGCGCGCGCAGGCCCATCACATTGGACACCAGCCTCCCGATCTTCTCCGGGTCGAGCCGGTGGTTTTCATCGGTGATGCTGCTCGTGCCTATCTTGACAACAATTCTCTTCGCCTTGGCCAGCCGCTTCCTCTCCTTGTTCATCTAATCCACCATTGGAATTTTCTTTAGCTGCGACAGCACATAAGACCTTATCTCATCCACGGATTCCTGACCGGAAACAATTTTTCCTTCCTTTATCAGTGGTACCAGCAGCGGTGAGGTTCTCCCGCCGCAGACGGGGCAGCGGGGCCGACGCTCCCGCGCCGGCAACACCACGTCCTCCAAGCACTTCCGGCACCTCCAGACCAGCTTCCTCCCGCCCAGCTTGCCCCTCTTGGCCACGGGCCTCCCGTTTATCTCGACGATGTCCAGCGCGAAATCTATCGTCGGAGCATTGCTCAGGGAGGTTCCAATCCCGAAGCCGTCAACCCCGGCCTTCACCAGCTCGCTGATGTTCTGGTCGTTTATCCCCCCGGAGACGATGATCTTCACCTTCTTGTGGCCCCGGATGTTCAGCTCCCACCTGATCTCCTTAACTATCTCGGAAAAGTTCCCCCTTCTGGAGCTGGGAGTGTCCAGCCTGACCCCCCAGAGATTTTCACCCAAGGCTTCCGCCGCCATGAGGGCCTCGGCCTTCTCATCGAAGTAGGTGTCCACCAGCGCCACCCGCTTCACCTCGCGGGGAATCACCTGGTCAAAGGCCTTCCAGGCCTTCACCTGATCTCCGAAGACGACGATCAGCGCGTGGGGCATGGTGCCCATCGGCTCCTTCCCGATCTTCTTGGCCCCGGAGAGGCTGGAGACGCCATCGAAGCCACCGATGTAGGCCGCCCGGTCAATCATGGGGGAAAGCGCGGGATGAACGCGCCTTATGCCGAAGGAGACCAGCAGCTTTTCCCACGCCAGCTTCCTCAGCCTGGCGGCCATCGTGGCCACACCGGAGGCCTGGCAGATCAACCCCAGCAGCGGCGTTTCCAGCTCACAGAACTTCCCGTAGGGGCCATCGATGACCATCACCGGCAATCTGTTTCCGAAGTGATCCTGCGGGCGAAAAATTGTCCCCTCGGGCAGGGCATAAACGTCAACCGGGCAGCCCTCAAAAAGAGCAACCACCTCATCCAGGCCGCAGAGGACCCCCCAGGGCCATCTCTCCGGGAGCCCTCCCGTCGTCACCTCCGCCACCACTCTGGTCCCGTCGAGGCCCTTCGCCCTCAGGACCTGGCTCGTCCGGACGAAGTAGATGTCCGTGGTCCCGCCGCTCTTTATCTCCTCATCGGAGGCCACGTTGAACTTCCTCATTTTACCCACCCCCTGATTATCTCCCGGGAATTTGTGATTTGTGCTCCGTAGATCCTTCTCATGTAGTTCAGGGAATATCTCTTGGCCCTTGCATCGGGTGAGGCCACGCAGTCCTCAGGCACTATCACCCGATAGCCGTTGAAGAAGGCCCCGGCCGCAGAGTGCTGGATGCAGATCTCGGTGACCACCCCGGTGAGGATCAGCTCCTCCACGCCCTTTCTCCGGAGGAGCTTCTTCAGCCCCGGAGCCTGAAAGACGTCATAGGTGTGCTTGGTCACCACCACATCCCCTTTAACCGGCCTCAGCTCTGGAATCACCTCAGAACCCTCAGTCCCGGCCATGGCGTGCTCCCCCCAGACGCGCAGCTCCGGATCCTCAGGAGAGTGGGCATCGCAGGCGTAGATCACCGGAACACCGCGGGATCTGGCGGCGGCGAGGAGCCGCTGTATCCCGGGCACGATTTTCACCGCTCCCGGGAAACCAAACTTCCCCGTCACAAAATCCTTGATCATGTCGATCACGATCAACGCCGTCTTCAAAAATCATCCCCAATATTGATAGTCGCGCTAAATAAATATCAGCGATTCTTTTCAGCGCGGCTGCTGAAGGCGTTCAACCGACTAAATTTGGTGAAAAACACGCCGGGAGAAATCCAGCACCGTGATGCCAACTATCCTGCCCCTGCGGTATCTGATCACCAGATCCCGGAACGTCAGCTGCGCGTCCTCCGCCTGGCTGACCGTCCTAAAATCCCGTAACAAACTGCAACGGGATCCTTTCTGGCTCCACCGATGGTTTCTCGGCGGCTACAAGCCGCTCCGCCATCGGCTGCATCTGCCAGCAGTCGGCGGGGACGTGCCTCGCCCCATCCTTAGCTATGTTCCAACTCGCCACTAGGTGGCGGCTGGCCTCAAACCCGCAGGCCTTGCACCCGTAGGCGTGCCCATTCGGCCTATTATACTGGCCACACATTGGGCAAAGCTTGGACTTGCGGTAGCTGCTCACTTCCACCGTTGGTAAGCCCTGCCGCGCCACTTTGTACTCTGCGTAGAACTGGAGCTTTCTGAACGGCCACTGATTGAGCCGCCTCCGCATGTCCTTCCGCAGAGCTTTGCCGTTCTCCGACTTCCGCTTTGAGCGCATCGAACCGCGGATTCCTTTGATACCCTCAAACGCGACTGCGACTCGCTCTTGGTCAGCAATTTCTGCTATCTTTTTGCTGATGATGTGTATGATCTGGTTGGTTCGATTTCGCTCCCTGCGCCAGTATTTGGCCTTGAGCCTCTGCTTCTGCACTGGTCGCTGCGGTGGCGCATCGAGCTTCTTCTGGATTGACTTCCGCTTGAGTTGCGACGAGTGCCTTATCGCTGGAAGTTTTGAGACATCGAGAGTAATGTGTTTCGGTTGCTCGTTTGACTTCAGGATGGTCAAATCGACGCTCCGCTCGTTGATGTCGATTCCACAGACCCCTTGAATTTTCTTTGGCTCGACCTCCTGCTTGAACGGCACGAAGACATTCGCCCTGTCCCTGAAGGCCGAGACGGTGATCTCGCCGACATTCAGCCTGCCTTCCCGCCAGTCCTTGAGGTACATCCGTTCATGGTGCTCGGTCACGACTAGGGGGAGCCAGAGGTGCTCGCCCCTGCGGATACGGATTTGGATTGCCTTTCCATGGAACCTGCAAATACCCGAAGCGTTGTCTTCGCCCCAGAGTTCCAGTCGCATCGTTCTTGCGTCGTAGACTGGTGGTCTTTTCGGGTCTGCTCGGCCTTGACGACAGAGCTTCCGCCACGACCGCAACGTCTGCGTGGCCACCTGTCCCGTTGAGTGGAACCAGTGCGTCGCCAAGTCAAACTTCGACTTCCACTCCTCGTAGGCAATGTGGTGTAGGCTAGCACGAGAGGTGATGCCGTGCTCGAGGCAACGCTGGATGCAGAAGTTCACAGAGGCAGCGAACTGGTTCAGCAGGTATTCGAGTAGCTCGCGCTTACGCTGTGTAAGCGGCGGCGTGATGAAGCGGGCAGAGCTAACTGATTGCACGTTTCACCACCTCCACGACTTTTTTCGTCTTACTGCTGCGCATGCCGTAAAGCCTTCCGGAGAACGAAGTTACGATCGACAGTAAGTCTTCCACAAGTTCCTGTTGAGGCGCCTTTTCCTCCTGTTCGTTCATGACCTCGATCCTCGCCCCCAGATCCTCGGCGTGGTTTTCCAAATACCTGAATCCAAACCGCGTGAGGCGATCCTTCCAAGCGACAACGATCACATTGGCTTGACCAGCTCGGAGCGCATCAAACACCTTTTTCAGCCCCCTCCGATCATCCTTCAACCCGCTCGCCACGTCCTCAAAAGTTGCGACAATTTCGTACCCGTGTTGTTTTGCGTATTCTTGAAGCATCTGCTTCTGGCGTTTCAAGTCCTCCTTTTTATCCGCCGAGGAAACCCTCGCGTAGATTATCGCTTTGTTTTTCGGCATTGGCTGCCCGAGTAGCCGCCGTATCTCGCTTTCTGGAATGCGGTACTGCCCTCCCAGTGTTTTGATCGCTTTGACCTTGCCAGCATAAATCCACTTCTTCAGCGTGACGAAATGGATG
>LQMQ01000046.1 GCA_001515205.2 Candidatus Hadarchaeum yellowstonense | reverse complement strand
TCCGCGGAGAGCGCCACCCTCGAGAACAACATCTGCGAGGGCAACTCCAACTCGGGCATCTACCTCTCCTACTCTTCCCTGTCCAACGCCACAATAAACAATAACACGTGCTCCAATAACTCCAACTCGGGCATCTACTTGGAGCATTCGGAGAACTCCACCTTGGAGAAAAACACCTGCGACAACAACTCCGAGGGCATCTATCTACAATACCTTGAAAACACCACCCTCTCCAAGAACACCTGCAGGGGCAACTCCAACTACGGCATCCACCTGTACGATTCTTCCAGAAACTTCATCGAGAACAACTGCATTGACAACAATGGCCATGGCATCTACATAGGTGGAAGCGTCACGTTCGCAATCATTCGCTTCAACCGCATCACCAACAACACCGCTGTCGACTCTGGGATTCACATCGCGGGTGGGGTTGACAGCACGGGAATAAAGGTGAACAACAACGACATCATCGGCAACTCCGCCGAGGCCGGAAACTACGGGGTCTACAACGGCGGCGATGGGGTGCTCAACGCCCGCTACAACTGGTGGGGCCACTCCAGCGGCCCGGGCGGGGTTGGTCCCGGCTCCGGGGACAACATCAGCGAGAATGTGGCCTACGCGCCTTGGCTCATGTCGTCCTTTGAGAACGTTGTTTCGAACCAGACCTCCCAGGGAATCGCGCCGGGAGCCAACACGGTCAGCCTATCAGGAGTGGCCGACGTCACCTTGGATGCCACTCAGGCGGGGGAAATCTCGATCACCGTGATAACGACCCTCGCCGGAACCCCCATCCCCGAGGGCTTGCTTCGGGCAGGTATGTTTTTGGACATCAGCACTTCCGAAAACATAGCCGAGAACATCATGATCACCTTCCACTACACGGATGAAGACGTGGCCGGGTTGGACGAGAGCTCGCTGAAGATCTACTGGTGGAGCTCGGCGGACAACTCTTGGCACCCGTGCGACAACATCGTCGTAAATACGGCGAACAATACCGTCACCGGATGGGTTAACCACCTCACCCTTTTCGGCGTCTTCGGGGCCCCGCTTCCTCATCTTGCGCCGCCAGCACCAACGCCTACACCCACCCCAACGCCCACTCCGACGCCCACGCCGACCCCAACCCCGGCTCCAACGCCTGCTCCGACACCCACTCCCACACCAACCCCAACTCCCATTGTGCCTCAGCCCACGCCAACGCCCATTGGCGTGCCGCCCATACCTTTGGACTGGATAGTGATCCCTGGCGTGATCTTGGTAATCCTGGTGATAGTCATTGGTTTACTATCGGATCTGGTCTTCAAAAAAAGATAGATTCAAAGAGCCAGGAAAGGGGCTGGACCTTTAGACAATCTCAACTGAAGCATTATCGGCGTCGACGATCAGACGATCCCCAGTCTTAATTCTGTCAATGTCGATCCTGTCCACGCAGGGAATTCCGGCCAGGATGACTCCCGTCGCCACAATTGTTTCCGTCTCCCGGTTGACTATTGCCGCCGGGGCCACGCCATTCTTCTTCAGGCCGTAGATGACGTAGGAGCCAACGGTCGAGCCCTTTCCCTGGGGGAAGACCAGGATTTTGTCCTTGACGCACTTTCCCTCGAGCTCGTGGCCCTTCTCGATGACGATTCCCGTCTTGGGGTCGATGCCCCCGTAGAACCCGATCGGCGCCCTTGAAACCAAGGCCTCGCCCCGGGCCTTTCCCGGGCTGATCATCCTCCCCTTCACGTCACCAACTCCAGCAGCTCGTCAAGGTCTCTGAAAACCACCTGTTGTTTGCAGAACCCGGGCAGGTAGTTGGCCGCCTTCCCCGAGTCAACCCCCACAACCCGGAAGCCCATTTGCTCGATCGGCGAGACCACCGTGCAGGTGTCGGCCACGACCCTCCCGCCGGACTTCTCGATGACCTCAGCAAAGCCCATCCTGGCCGCCGCCTCCTTAACCATGCGCGAGGTGCAGATCCACAGCGGCCTCCGCAGCCTTCTCCCCTCAAGCTTGCGGGCCAGCGTCGCGATCTCCTTGAGCGAGGCGTGCGGGCAGCCGAGGATCACGATATCCGGTTCCGACCCGGTGTTCAGCTTCTCGTAGGCCTCGCGCAGCTCCCCCTCGCCAATCTCAATCCTCTCCAGCCCGGTGACGTCCATCAGGCTGGCCTCGGGAGTTATCCCCTCCACATGATAGAGCGCCACGGCCCCCGAAGCCGCCATCGCCGCCCCCAGAGCCTTCAACTGGTCCACGTCGGCTGATTTTATTCCCCGGAAATAGGGAACTTTATCCCTCACCAGCTTCCCCACCAGATAGCCGAGGGCACCGAAGTCAGCGTTGTTCCTCAGCTCGGCCTTCACCTCGATCAGGAAGTGCGGCCTTCGATTTTCGTCCAGATGCAGGCCGTAGTTCGGCGTCAGGCCACAGATGGCCGCCGCAAGGGCCGAGGGTCCGCCCTCCCGGTTCGTGCGCGCGCCAATAACCGAGTTGGCAAAGGAAACCGCCGAGGATTCGGACCAAGCGATGTGCTCGCCAAAGCGGGGCAGATTTCCCACCAGGTAGGGGGTGCAGGTTGCGGTCATCATGATCCCCATCTTTCTGAAGGCCTCCATGATCCGGAGCTGCTTCACGGCAAAGTCCTCGGGAAAGCCCAGCTCCCTCCAGTCGACGAGGTCCATGCCCGGCGGGTTAAGAGTCGTGGGCACCCTGACCCTGGCCCCCTTCGCGGCGATGTCCTCCAAAAACTCAAGACCGGGATCGCCGATGGATTTATAGGAAACTCCGGCGACCTGAACAGATCCCACCGGAATCATGCGGTCGGCGCCGTAGACCTCCCCCAGCCGCACCAGCAGGCGGAACATCCTTTCCACAACCTCGCCCTGTTCCCCGGCGAGCATCCGCTCCTGTTCCCTGGTCAGGTACATGATATCAGCTAAAAGTAGAACCTGCCCTAATTTAACCTCTTTTCCCGGCCCACCTTAACGCCGGCAACTCGGGGCACTGTTGCCGCGGGTGAAACGCGGCCTGAGGAACCTCAACCGGCGCGCTCCCTCAATCGTTCGAAGAAGCCCTTCCTGGTCTTGGCCTTTTTCTCGAAGATTTCCCGGAGCAGGGGTTCTTTCTCCTTGGGTATCCTCTCGGGAATCTCGACGACCACCTTCACCAGCTGGTCCCCCCTTCTGCCCGAGCTGAAGTTGGGCATTCCCTGCCCCCGCAACCGGAACACCGTGTGGCTCTGCGTACCCGGAGGTATCCTCAGGATGGCCCTCCCGTTTATCGTGGGCACCTCCACCTCGCCACCGAAGATGGCGGTGCCCAGATCGATCGTGGTCAGGCAGAAGAGATCATCGCCGTGCCTTTCAAAGATATCATGGTCTTTAACCCTGACCACCACGTAGAGGTCACCCGGAGGCCCGCCCCCCTCGCCGGGTTCACCCTCCCCCGGTATTCGCAGATATTGGCCGTCGCTGACGCCCCGCGGAATTTTGACCTCAATTCTCTTGATCCTCTTGATTTTCCCGCTGCCCCGGCAGGATTCACAGGCCTTCTCCACCACCCTCCCGGTACCCTGACAGCGGGGGCAGGTGGTTATGTTCACCACCTGGGCAAAGGCGCTCCTCTGTATCCTCCGGATCTCTCCCGTCCCACCGCAGCTGCTACACTTCTTCAGAAAACCGGGCTTTGCCCCGGTCCCGCGGCAAACGGGGCACTCAGAAAAATGGGGGACCTCAATATCCTTGGAAACTCCGTGAAAGGCCTCCTCCAGGGAGATCTCAACCTCAAGGCTCAGGTCGCGGCCTCCCCTGGCCCGCTCTCCCCTTTCGAAGCCGGAAAAGACATCGAAGATATCGCCGAAACCCAGGTCCCGGAAGAGCTCCTCAAAGCTCGGCCACCTGAAGCCAGCGAAGTCCTCGGGCCTGAAAGCCGCGTGACCGAACTGATCATACTGGGCCCGCTTCTCCGGGTCGCTCAGGACCTGATAGGCCTCGTTTATCTCCTTGAACTTCTCCTCGGCCTCCTTGTTCCCGGGGTTAACATCGGGGTGGTACTTTCTGGCCAGCTGCCGGAAGGCCCTCTTTATCTCCTCGGGGCTGGCGTCCCGGCTGACCCCTAAAATCTCGTAATAGTCCTTCTTGGTCATGGTGATCTGGAAAGAATTACTCCTCCACCTTGAAGTCGGCATCGATCACTTTTTCCTGGTGCTTCTTGCCCCCGCTGCCCTCCTTCTCCTCCTGAGCACCGGCCTTGTGCTTCGCCTGCTCCTCCGCATACCTCCGCGCCGCTTCCTGGTAGATGGCGGTTCCGGCCTCCTGCAACACCTTCTGCAGCTTCTCGGTCTCCTCCCTGATCTTGGTCACGTCCTTCCCCTCCAGCGCCGACTTGAGCGACTTCACGGCCGTTTCAATCTTTTCCCTCTGCTCCTGGGTCAGCTTGTCCCCCAGCTCGGAAAGGGTCTTCTCCGTCGTGTAGATCAGGGAATCGGCGTTGTTTCTGATCTCAACCTCCTCCCGCTTCCTCCTGTCCTCCTCCTCGTGCTCCTTGGCCTCCCTAATCATCCGCTCAATCTCCTTTTCCGAGAGCTTGGTTGAAGCCGTCACCGTGATCTTCTGCTCCTTTCCCGTCCCGAGGTCCTTGGCCGTGACGTGCAGAATTCCCGAAGCATCGATGTCAAAGGTCACCTCGATCTGGGGCACACCCCGGGGAGCCGGAGGAATGCCCGTCAGGGTGAACTTTCCCAGGCTGGTGTTGTCGGCGGCCATTGTTCGCTCACCCTGCAGCACGTGGATGGTCACCGCCGTCTGGAAATCGGCGACGGTGGTGAAGATCTGGCTCTTCCTTACCGGTATCGTGGTGTTTCTCGGGATTATCGGCGTCATCACTCCCCCCAGGGTCTCGATGCCCAGGGTGAGCGGGGTGACGTCGAGCAGGACCACATCCCTAATCTCCCCCGCCAGAATTGCCCCCTGGATGGCGGCGCCCATGGCCACGCACTCCATGGGATCAATGCCCCGGACCACCTTCTTGCCTATCTTCTCCTCCACGAACCTCTGGACGCAGGGCATTCTCGTGGGACCGCCTACCAGGATCACCTTGTCAATGTCATCCTTGGTCAACTTGGCGTCGGCCAGGGCCCGCTCGATCGGCCCCGCGCAGCGGTTGATTATGGGCTCGACCAGCTGCTCCAGCTTGGCCCGGGTGAGCTTGAGGGAGAGGTGCTTGGGGCCGTCCTTGCCGGCGGCGATGAAGGGAAGGTTGATCTCGGTCTCCAGGACGGTGGAGAGCTCAATCTTCGCCCTCTCCGCGGCCTCCCTGATCCTCTGCATGGCCATCTTATCGTTTCTCAGGTCGATGCCCTCCTGTTCCTTGAACCTTTCCACGATCCAGTCAATGATGGCATTATCCATGTCGGTGCCGCCGAGCTGTGTGTCACCCGAAGTGGACAGGACCGTGAAGGTCCCCTCGCCGAACTCCATGATGGTGACGTCGAGCGTGCCTCCACCAAGATCGAAGACCAGTATTTTGTGCTCCCCCTCCTTGTCCAGACCGTAGGCCATCGCCGCCGCCGTGGGCTCGTTCACCAGCCTCACGACCTCGAGCCCCGCGATGGTGCCGGCGTCCTTCGTGGCCGTTCTCTGGTTGTCGTTGAAGTAGGCGGGTACCGTGATCACCGCCTTTTTAACCTCCTCCCCGAGAAAGGCCTCGGCGTCCCTCTTTATCTTCTGCAGGATGAAGGCTGAGATCTGCTGCGGGGTGTACTCCTTGCCGTAAATTTTGTACTTAAAATCAGTGCCCATCTTTCTCTTCACACCGATGATGGTGCCCTCGGGGTTGGAAACGGCCTGTCGCCTGGCTGGCTCCCCCACCAGAAGCTGGCCATCCTTGGTGAAGGCCACCACTGAGGGAAACATCTTCCCCGCCACGGTGGGCCCCTCCGCCGAAGGGATTATGGTTGGCTTCCCTCCGATGACCACCGCGGCCTGGCTGTTCGAGGTGCCGAGATCTATCCCGATGATCTTCTCCCTTGCCATCGGATCACCCCTCACCGCAATTTTCCGCGACCTTCACTTTGGAGTGTCTAATAACTTTGGATTTAAACATATACCCCCTCTGCAGCTCCTCCAGAATCGTCCCCTCCTCCTGTTCCGACTTTTCCCGCAGCACCGCCTCATGGTAATAGGGGTCAAACTTCTTGCCCACGGCCTCTATCGGCTTCAGCCCGTGCTTCTCCAGAACCCTTAAAAAATTCCGGTAGAGCATGGCGAGCCCCTCCTTGCTCTTGCCCTCCTCCATCCCCTGCAGGGCCCGCTCGAAGTCATCCAGGATCACCAGGAGATCCTTCACCAGGTTCTCGTTGGCCAGCTCAATGATCATCTCCTTCTCTCGATCCAGGCTCTTCCGGTAGTTCTCAAAGTCCGCCTGAAGGTATTTCAGCTGGTTGAGCCTCTCCTCGGCCAGCCTCGTCTTTTCCTCCATCTCCCGCTGCAGCTCGACCAGCCTTTCCTGCAGCTTTTGGGTCTCCAGATTAACTTCTGCGGACATCTCTCATCACCAAAGGAATTGATTACTCGAACAGCAGAGGGGGACAGGGTCCTGCCCGCGCTCTTCTGTCAACTTTTAAAGGTGGCAAATTTTTTAAATTTTATCTTTTTGGCCAGATGCAGAAGGAGCTTGAACTACAGGTAGTCATCGAAGTTCAGCTTCATCGGGACCTCCGGCTTGGAGAATCCCTTCTGGGTGTCCCCCCAGGGTATGGTCAGGTCAAAGCCCATTTTGGTGGTCATCCTCGTCTTCATGTCCGAGGAGGGGTCAAGAGAAGATCCCGGTTCCCTCTTCATGACGATGTCCCTGTCCCCCTGGAATCTCGTGGCCATCGCCCACTCCACCTCCTGCGGGTTGTGAATATCGATATCATCGTCGACCACCCAAACGTGCTTCAGGGATTTGTGTCCCCGGAAGGCCGCCTCAATCGCCTTTTTGCCGTCATCCGGAGCCCTCTTTTTTATGCTGACTACCGCGTGCAGCCAGGAGCACCCTCCGGGGGTGATGTAGACATCCTTGCATTCGCAGACCCGGTTCACCTCGCGAAAGATCGTCGGCTCCCGCGGCATGCCCATCAAGGTCTTGTGCTCCAGGCCACCAGGAAGCAGCGCGTGGTAAACGGCACCCCCCCTGACAAAAATCCTCTTAATCTTCGCCACCGGCTGTTTGCGAACGATGTCGGCGATCTCGGTGAGATCCACAAACGGCCCCTCATCGTGCTCCTCACCGGTCATCTCGGCGATCATCACTATCTCCGCCTCCGGAACCCTGTGCCCGCCAAGCTGGATCAGATTGGTTTCGGCCAGCGCGTTGGCTATGCTCAGCTCGCTCTTTCCCAGTTCCACCGAGACGGCCGCGGCAAGCAGGACCGGGATGGAGTTGCCGATGCAGATGGCAAATTCCCGGTTGCCGCGCTTGAGGAAGGCATCGAAGTCCCGCGGCAGAACCCTCACCACGACCTTGTCCTTTTCAATCACCATCATCCGGTGGAACGAGGCGTTCAGGCCGAGCTCCGGATCCCGCGCGATGACCACCCCGGAGGAGATGTAGGGTCCACCATCGAGGGGATAGTGCAGCAGGATCGGGAACTTGGTGAGGTCGGCCGGGACCTCCCGATACCCCTCCGCTGCCACCACCTCCGGCTCCTTCGGGTTATCAATGGCCCAAGCCAGCCGCGTGATTATCTCCTCGGGTTTTATCCCCAGCCCCAGGGCCACCAGCTCCCGCGTGGAGCAGATGTTGGCGATCACCGGCATGGAGTAACCTTTAACGTTCTCGAAGAACAGGGGCCTGTCGTTTCTGAGCCTGATCAACGACGAGATCTCGTACCTCGTGTCGACGGGGCGCCTGACCCTGGTGAGCAGCCCTTTCTCATCAAGAAGCCTTAAAAAACTGCGCAGGTCCAAGCCATCACCCGATTCTCGTCATCAGGGCCTCGAAGCCCTCCCTTTTTATCGCCCGGGCCACCTTGTCCTGCAGGTCCTTTCCCGGGGTGAGGGCCACCATGTTGCCGCCCAGGCCGCCCCCGGTCATCTTCGCCCCGTAGGCGCCGTTTTCCCGCGCCAGTTCCACCAGAAAGTCCAGCTCCTTGCAGGAGACCTCGATCGCCTGCAGAAGCTCGTGGTTTCTGTCCATGAGCCTCCCCACCGCCCGGAGATCATAGTCAAGGAGGGCCTTCCTGGCTATGTAGGCAAGCTCCTCCGCTTCCCTGAAAATCCGCTCGTATCTGGCGGGATCTCTCTGCCGGCGCTCCCTGACCCCGGCAACCGCCGCCTCGGTGTTGGCCACCAGCCCGGTGTTGCCCATCACGATCTCCACCGGGCGCCTGATCGAAATCCTCTCAATCGGCTTTCCGCGAACAAACCAGAGCAGGCCACCGTAGGTCGCCGCGGTGTTGTCCACCCCCGAGGGATTACCGTGATAGGCCTTCTCACCCTCGTAGGCGATCTGATTGATCTGCTCCTCGGTGAGGTGGAGGTTAAACTCCTCGGAAAGGGCCCTCGCGATGGCCACGCAGGAGGCCGCACTGGCCCCGATGCCGCTGGCCGCCACCAGGTCCCCCTCCAAGGTGATCCTGATGGAGACCTTGGAGACATCCACCCCGGCGGCCCTCAACACCCTGTCAATTGAATCCCGCTGCTGCTCCAGCTTTTCCTCCTTGTAGCCCGGTGTTGCCGGCCGACGATCGTCCAGCGTCCATCCCGCTCCCGCGGCCCTCTCAACCCGGGCAATCGTGGCCTTGTCAATCGCAGAGACTATCGAGGGAACTCCGTAAACGACGAAGTGCTCGTTGAAGAGGATCACCTTCCCGTAACCCCTGCCCACGCCCATCAGCTCACCCCGGTCACTTGGCAATGGCCTTCCTTATGCTCTTCAGCTCCTTCAGTATTTCCAAGCTGATGTCGGGAGTCTCCCTGCCGGGCCTGCCAAAGAGCGGCCGGTTCCGGACAAAGCCCAAGATGGTGTCCCTGATCTCAACAAAATTTGTAACCCCCCAGATCGAGGCCTCGGCGCCCCTGGATCCCGGCCCCGCCGTCCCCCCGGCAGGTCCGGTGTAACCGGCGGTGTATATCTGCACCGAGCCGATGCCGAATCTCCTTGACAGCGGGCCCTGAATGACGTCAATGGACATCACCCTCGCGTAGGGCACCGTGTGTTTCATCTTCCACCAGACCCCGCGCTCGACCAGGACCTCATCGGAAGTCAGGGTGTACGTGATTGAAGCGTGGTATTTCTGAATCCAGTAGGCGACGAAGGCGACGACCGCGATCACCGCCAACAGGGGCAGCATCACCAGATACCAGCTTGATCTCCAGACCTCCGGAAAGTAGACAACCGCGGCGTAAATGGCAAAGAGGCACACCGCCAGCGGCACCGCGGCCGCGAGAGCCAAGTAGAGGTAATAGAGCTTCTTCAGGTTGGGATGGGGATGGAACTTTTTGCCAATCTCCATGAGGACCCCTGTTTATCTTAAATCGGGTAAGTATTTAACTTTCGAGAAAATATCGAATATGATTAAAATGGAAATCTTGGCGGCCAGTGCTGGCAGTTACCCGCGCATAGGCGACAGCGTTGAGCAGCAGCGCCACCGTCAGGCATATGCCCAGCTGGAGAGGGGTGAAATCACCGCGGAGGAATTCGAGCAGGTCCAGGATGAAGTAACGCGGGAAGTCATCGAGGAGCAAATCAGGGCGGGACTGAACCTGATCACCGACGGCCAGGTGCGCTGGTATGACCCGATATCCCACCTGGTCAGGAAGGTTGAAGGCTGCAGGATAAACGGCCTGTTGAGGTATTTCGACACCAACTTTTATTTCAGACAGCCGGTGGTGGAGGGGAGGTTGTCACGGCGGGAGCCGATGCTCCGGGGGGAGTTCCGCTTCGCCAAAAAGGTCTCCACCAGGCCGGTGAAGCCCGTTCTGACCGGACCGTACACCCTGGCCAGGCACTCCATCGACCGGCGGGGGGCGGGGCTGAAGACCATCGTGAGTGAATTTGCCGAGATAATTGCGGAAGAGGTGAAAGACCTCGTGGAAGAAGGTGCTGAAATAATTCAGCTGGATGAACCCGCCATCCTGAAACATCCTGATGATTTTAAACTATTCAGGGAAGCCATTGAAACGGTTTCCGCGGAAAGGGGAGGGGCCCAGCTGGCGCTCTACACCTACTTCGGTGACGCCGCCCCCCTCTACGAGGAGCTGCTGGATCTTTCCGTGGAGGCGATAGGATTGGACTTCACCTACGGCCCCAAGCTGCCGCGGGTGATCGAAGCGCGGGGTTGCGACAAGGATCTCGGCCTTGGCCTGATCGATGGAAGAAACACCAGGCTGGAAAGGCCCGAGGAGATCCTGGGAAAGCTCAAGCAGATCCTTCCCGCCCTGAACAGCAAAAGGATCTATCTGAACACCTCCTGCGGCCTCGGGGACTATCTGCCCAGGGAAATTGCTTTCCGGAAACTCCAGCTCGTGGCCGAGGTCGCCGAGAGGGCTGAGGAGCTGATCTGATGCGCGACAAACTGAAAAGGCTTGGAATTGAGCTACCGCTGTTGCCCACGACGTCGGTGGGGAGCCTGCCCAAGCCCCCCCATTTGCTCGAAGCCAGGCAAAAAGTGGCAGCGGGGAAAATGGGAGCCGCAGAACTCAGGCGGCTGGAGGAACAGGCGACGAGGGAGTGGATGACGACACAAGAAGAGCTTGGGCTGGATGTTCTGGTTGACGGGGAGATGTACCGGGGTGACATGGCCGCCTACTTTGCGGAAAATCTGGAAGGGTTTAAAACCAGCGGCCTCGTGCGCAGCTATGGCAACCGGTATTATCGAAAGCCGATCATCGCCGGTGAAATCCGCTGGAAAAAGCCGATCACCGTTGACTGGTGGCGATTCGCCCAGCAACTGACCAGAAAACCGGTAAAGGGAATGATAACGGGGCCCTACACCATGATGGACTGGTCCTTCAACGAATACTACCCCTCCAGGCGGGAGGCCTGCCTGGCTCTGGCGAAGGCCCTGCATGAGGAGGTCAAGGCCCTGGCTGCAGCCGGGGCCAAAATAATTCAAATTGATGAGCCGGCCCTCTCGGCCAGGCCTGAGGAGCTCTCCGATTTCGCGATCGATGCCATTCAGACCGTCACCCGGGGAATCGACGCCTACTTCATCTGCCACATCTGCTACGGGGCCTTTGAGTTCATCTATCCGGAAATGCTCCGGCTGCCCGTGGACAACTTTGACCTGGAGATGTCCAACTCCGATCTCGATCTGGTGGAACTCTTTCGCGTCCATCCCTTCACCAAGGACCTGTCCTTCGGGGTGGTCGACGTCCACTCCCACGCGGTTGAGGACGTGGAGACCATCGTGAAAAGGATCCGCAAGGCCCTGGAGGTGCTGCATCCGGAGCAGCTCTGGATAGATCCGGACTGTGGCCTGAAGACGCGTTCGCGGGAGGAAGCGGTGGGCAAGCTGAAAAACATGGTGGAAGCAACGAGGAGAGTAAGGTCCGAGCTGGGTTAAGCGGACGGAGGAGGATGGTAAAACGAAAAGAGGGGCGGCAGCGGGGTTAATTGTAATCGCCGCCGTTGTCATCCTCGCCTCGGTTTTTTATTTCCAGCCCCGGGCCCAGGAAACTCCGCTACAACCGACACAGACGGAAAACCAGATCCAGATCTTTTACTACTATGAGAACGTGACCCTTCGCATCAGCGAGGAGGGCAGCGCCGAGGCCGAATGGGTCATGGAAATGCCCCCCTCGGCGTTCACCGATCTGGAGATAATCTCCTTCACCGGAGGGACGATGGGAGGCGCCACCGTCCACGGCATCGGGGTCGAAAACGCCAGGATCATGTACCTGTCCGAGCTGCAGAGTTCCTACGCCCACTATGGATGGGACATGGATCATGCTAGCTGCGACCTTTTCGAGCTGGAAACCGGCGGCCCGCTGAGGGTGACGGCGGGGTGGACCATTCCCTTCCTGTCCCACCGGGAAGACGGGGTGTGGAGGATAACAATTGAGCCCGTGGACCGGGAAACCTATGCCCAGTTCACGCTGAACCACCTGAAGAACATTCAAGCCAACCTCTCCCTGGTCGCCAAAATGCTCTCCAGCGACTGCCAGCTGGTCGCGAAATCAACGACGACCTACCTTCTGCCCGGTGGAGCCGAGATAACCAACCATGAAGATTTGCGGGGATTCAGCTGCCGCATCGACTTCGGCGGCGGCACCGTGGAAGTTGACGAGATCCGGGTGACGAACATCAACGGCGCCCCGGCTGTGGTGATGGAAAGCCAGCTGACGATAACTACCCGCCTGATCTCGATTACCGAGGAGGAGTTTCTGAACAGGGCCCGATTCTGGTCGATAGACTATACCGGCGTTGACTTTCCCCGCCAGTTCGAGGACTCGGTGGCCTGGGTCACCGCCGACCTGAAGTTTGGCCGGGAGAGAGAGGAGTACACCGTCTCCCTCGCGGGAAGGGAATATGATCTCTCCCCCCACCAGCTCCTTTATTACTCCGCGGCTGAAGTCATCAGGCTGGCCGAAGGTGAAACCAATCCATTGCTGAGCGGTGATCAACCAATTGCCGTCAGCCCACCCGATCATGAGGAGGGCGACTGGGGCTCTTTCCTCCAGGTGCTATCAATGGAAGAGCTGGAGGAAATTGCCAGGGAAGTGCGCGACCACATTGAGGCCACGGGCAAGTCACCAGATGCCATCGACAGTTCCATCGGAAAAATTCGGCCCAGGGATGCCCTGTTCTCCTTTTTGAGGGCCATTTCATTTTACCGGGAACACCGGGCTTTGCCCAGCAGCCTGAAATTCGTCCCCGCCCCGTCCGGCTACCTGACGAGGTCGGGAACCGAGGTCCCGGCAAACCTCGTTTATTTCACCCTGAGCGAGAAATACGTGATCACCAACACGCCCCGGGTGCAGGAGATCATCGCCAGTCTCAGGACACCGGGACTCAGCGACCGCAATTTCGCTGAAAATGCCTGCAGGTGGGTCTATCAGAACATCACCTACCCGGTGCCTCTCGTGCTGGGCTGGTTCACCTCGGAGGAAGTCCTCACAACAGGGGTGGGAAAGTGTCTGGACAAGGCCAACCTCTACCTGGCCATAACCAGGACAGCTGGGCTGCCCACCAGGCGCATCACCGGTTATCTCCTCTTCGACCAGGTGGGGCCACCTTTCTCCGACATCGCCGGCGTAACCCCGGAGGG
>LQMQ01000045.1 GCA_001515205.2 Candidatus Hadarchaeum yellowstonense | reverse complement strand
CCCGACCAGATCGTCTTCTCCGATGACTCCCTGGCGGACGACCTCTGGAAGGCCGCCTGGGACTTTTACCTCTCGGTGGGGACCTACTGCACCAGCACCTACCGGAGGATCACCTTCACCGAGAAGGAGATCAGGGAAGCCATGTCGTGTCTGGTGGAAGAGGTCTACGTTGGTGAGGGAAAAGATCGTAGAAGGTGGGCACCTCGGAAGGTCGAGGACACGAAGTTGCCCGGTTGTGGTTTTACTCCGGTGGGTGTAAGATGTGATGAGGATCTGTTTATTCCGTACGTCATGGCCTATGTTATGGAGCCGCTGGCGGACGCAGTTTCCACACCAGTGCTGGAAGACATCGAAGGTTTAGAGATAAAAACTGGTGCCCCTTCGGAGATTCGGGGGGCGGTAGTGCATGCGATGTTGGCCAGACAAGCGGCCAGACGGGCCGGCAGACCTGGAATTGCCATCACCCTCACAGGAACGGCGCTGCTGGCAGCGGCCCAGATCGCAACGAGCAACCCGGAGTGGGGCTGCAAGACCACGGACATTAGGTGGACTCCAATATTGAGTGAGCTGAAGGTTGGCAATGATGAACTGGATAAAATGATTCACTTTCACCAGAATGGATACGTGGCCGGCTGTCTGGTGGGCCCCATAGTCGGAGGATATGCGGGACCGGAAGGAACCGCGATCATCGCCATTGCTTCCCACATTCAGGGATTGGTGGTCAACCAGGGTTACATTACGTGCAACTTCCCGTTTGAGATAAAGAATTTCTCCACCACCACCAAGGAGTGTCTGTGGACAGTGAGCGCCATTTACCAGGCCTTGGCGAGAAACACCAGGTTTATCACCTTGTCCAACGGTTTTGCGGCAGCGGGTCCATGCACCGACATGGTCCTGTATGAAACCGCCGCCCACGGGATCACCAGTGCTGTCTCGGGAGCTAGCGTCCTCTGGGAATCAGCGGTGGCATCAAACAAATACAAGGAAAGGGCCACGCCGATGGAGGCGAGGATGGCCTGTGAAACGGGTCTGGCTGCCGTTAAAACACACCTGAAGCGGGAAGATGTCAACGAGATCGTCAAGGAACTTTTGAAGAGATATGAGCACAGGATTGGTTCGCCACCGCTGGGCAAGACCTTCCGCGAATGCTATGATGTGGAGAAAAAGAAGCCGACGCAGGAGTACGTGGAGCTTTACGAGAGGATCAAGAAGGAGCTGCAGGACTTGGGTATTGAATACGAGTACTGAAGTTAAACCTCCGGCCGCGGCCAGCAGACCCGGCCCACGGGTCGATTTTTGCTCAGAAATATATTTTTATTTACCCAAGCAGACGTAATGGGGGTAAAATGGTCGAACCGATAGTTATCGACGGCATAGTCTACGCAACTCTTCTGGCCTGCATGACCATTGGTTTCACCTTAATCCTCATGTCAACAAAGATCTGGAACTTTGCCTACGGGTCCCTGGCCACCGCCGGAGCATACATTTCTTTGACCGCGGCCGAGGTCTGGAAATTATCCATTTACAGTCAGCTTCTGACCGCGTTTGTCCTTTCCGGAATTGTTTCCTTTGTATTGTACCGCTTCCTCGTCAGACCGCTGAGTCAAAGGGGCATCTCACTTGACGGGTTGTTCGTGCTGACGTTCGCCTTTAACTTCGTTTTGTTGGGTTTTTTGAACATTTATGCTGATTATTTGACGAATGTTTTTAAGCTACGGGCGCGCTTGTTTTTCCTTCGCGGGGCGGACATTCAGATTTTTGGAACACCGGGAGTGGTGATAATTTCTCCTCTGTTGGCTGTGTCGATAATTGTCGTTTTGCATCTCTTCCTAACGAGAACAAAGTTTGGCACGGCTATGCGGGCGACCATCGAGAACCCGCCACTTGCCGGAAGCGTTGGTGTGAATGTTAACCTAGTTTACTCCGTATCTTGGTTTTTGGCCGGTGGTCTTGCCGGATTGGCCGGTGCCCTTCTCCCCCTCTGGATCCTGTGTTATCCCAACATTGGAGATGTGATTATGTTGAGCGTTTTCGCCGCCAGCATTCTCGGAGGGATCCACAGCATTTATGGTGCTGTGATCGGCGGCATCATCGCCGGGCTGGCCGAAGTCTGGGGGACATCGGCTCTGTCCGGTGTTTTCGGGTCAGGCGTAATTCAGTACCGACCTCTCATCCCGTTGATCATTGTGGTGGTTATCTTCCTCACTGCTCCGGAAGGGATTACGGGGATTGAGTGGCGTGGAAAGTTGACTAAAAGGATGAGAAAAGTTTAGGTTTTCAAGCCTCTCAATGATTGTTTTTAGATTTTGTTAAGCGCTGCCACAATTCTTGAGATGCCTTCCACAACCAGTTCGTAGGGAGCCGAGTAGGAAATTCTGAGGTGTCCTCGGCCACTCTCGCCGAATCCCGATCCCGGCGCCGTGCAAACTCCCATCCTTTCCAAGAGACCTTTGGCCAGATTTTCATCGTCCTTTTTCAATCTTGAAAAATCGGGAAACACATAAAAGGCCCCCTTGGGTCTGACAAATGAAACTTCAGGGATCTTTTCCAGCTCCTTGAGCACAGCCTTTCTCCTCCGGTCGTATTCCTTGCGCATTTTTTCCACGCAATCCTGCGGCCCGGTCAATGCCGCCAGAGCCGCCTTTTGAGCTATGGAGCTGGGGCAGAGGACCATGTAGTAGTGGAGCTTGTTTATCTCCCTTGCCAGGACCCCCTTTGCAGCCGCATATCCGATCCTCCAGCCAGTCATGGCGTAGGCCTTGGAGAAGCCGTTGACCGTGATGGTTCTGTCTTCAGCGTCCGGGAGGGAGCCTATGCTGATGTGCTTGGCGTCGTCGTAGATCAATTTTTCATAAATTTCATCCGAAAATATCAGCAGGTTGTGTTTTTTGGCCACCTCGGCGATGATTTCCAGATCCTCCTTTGTAAAGACGTGACCGGTGGGATTGCTGGGGCTGCACATCCATATCATTTTCGTCCTTGAATCGATTCTTTTTTCCAGCTCCTCAGGATCAACTCGGTATCCTTCTTTTTCGTTCAGCGGGACGGGAACCGGAACGGCGCCGGCTATCAAGGTATCCTCAAAATAAGCGGGGTAATAGGGCTCCAAGACGAGCGCCCTGTCGCCGGGGTTTAAAAAGGCCAGCGCAGCGATGGCCATGGTCTCTTGGGTTCCGGAGACGATCACTACCTCCGTTTTAGGATCGACATCAATGCCGTTTTCACGCGAGAGCTTTTCGCTCACGGCCTCCCTCAGCTCAAGCATCCCCGGCGTCTGCGTGTAGTGGGTGTATCCTTCGTCCATCGCTTTTTTTGCCGCTGCCAAGATGTGCTCCGGTGTGGTGAAGTCCGGTTCACCCTGTTCCAGATGGATTACATTTTTCATACCGGCGCTGAGGTCTATCATCCTTCTGATGGCCGAGGGTTTAATAAACTTGAGCCTCTCCGCCGAAAAATTTTCGTTGACCATGTTTTTCCCACGCTCACCTGCGTTCTCCGTTTTATATCGCTTTAGTTTTTAAATAAGGATTGCTTTTTAGGTCAATTCTTTATAGGTATTGAAGCTTCGCAAAACCGAGCCATCCGAGCGACTTGAGATCCAACGGCTGTTCCGCTAGAAAAATCAAGTTCAAACGGAGGAAGAATAAAGGTTAAATAATGAATTGATTAGTAAAAAAAGAAAGACATGGCAGCCATAGATTTTCTGCTGGACATGCTGGCGACTGTCGGCGTGTACCTGATGTTAACGTTGAGTTTAAACTTGGATTCAGGATATTGCGGAATCCCCAACTTCGGCAAAGTTTTGGCGATGATTGCAGGTGCCTTCGTCGTGGCCTTTTTCCCCGGCAGGATTTTGGCCACGATGCTGGGGATGAGCGGCGACTTTGTTACCGACAATGCTTCAATGATATTTCAGATAAACAGCTTTCTTGCCTCCAATTTTCTGATAAGCACGGCATTGTTTATCGCCACGATAATTGTTGCCATTGGATTCGGGATGATCGTGGGCTACGTCTCGACCCGCCCAGCGGTCAAGATAGGCAGCGGTCCATTGGCGATCACCTTGTTGGTGATGGGCGAAGGCCTGCGCGTGATCGGCACTAACTATGCGCCATTGGCTGGCGGAAGCATAGGCATCTCGGCCCCAGATGTCTTTGCCTGGGCCGGGGGGGACAGGTTTCTGGTCGTTTCCGTTGTTGTCTTCGTTTTTTCCGTTGCCATTTTCTTCTTTGTCAACCGCTTGACGAATGCTCCGCTGGGCAGGATGTTACGTGCGGTTAGGGATAATGAGATTGCCGCTGAATCGTTGGGCATAGACATCGTGGGCGTGAAGCTCAAGACGATGATGGTTTCCTCAGCCATTGCCGCGGTGGCGGGAGCTCTCTATGCCTTTTACTCTGGTGCCGTCATCAGCACGGCCTACACTAGGGCCTCTTGGACTTTTATACCTTGGGCCATGATGCTACTCGGCGGTGTGGCAAACAACGTTGGCGTCGTTACCGGAGTTTTCACCTTTGTCTTCCTCCGGAAACTGATAGTGATGTACAAAGCTGAGCTAACCCCATACCTTCCCTTCGATGTCCTCTGGCTGGAACTCATCCTGTACGGGGTTATGGTGATTTTGATCCTGATGTACCGACCAGAGGGCCTAATACCTGAGAAGAGGACGCCAACCCTGAAAATGAGCACGCTTAAGAAGATGCAGAAGACTTAATCATTTGCCCTTTATGCCGAGGTAAACTTTGCCCAGCTCCGGGTGGGCCAACAGGTTCTTGGCACTGCCTTTGTACGCCACTTTGCCGCTGGTCATCAGTATCGCGTCGTCGGCTAGTTGCAGCGCCTTTTTTGCCGCCTGTTCAATCAGGATGACGGTGATTCCCTTTTCGTTGAGTTCCATGATCTTCTTCAACACCTCAGCTGCAGCTTTTGGAGAGAGGCTGGCCACCGGTTCGTCGAAAAGAATCATCTCCGGTTTTCTCATCATAGCCATAGCCATGGCCACCATTTGTCTTTCCCCACCGCTTAGAAAGCCACATTTTTTCCTGAGATATTTTTTCACAAGTGGGAACTCTTCCAGAGTTTCCTCTATGCGTTTTTTTGTCTCCTCTTTGGACAGGGTGTAACCGGCTAGCATCAGGTTCTCTTCCACGGTCAGGTTTCCAAAGACGTTACCCGTCTGCGGCAGATATGAAATGCCCCGCTTGGTTACGAGGTGGGTCGGAAGATGGGTGATGTCTTCATCCTTGAAAAGTATTTTTCCGGAGTACACCTTCGTTAAACCCATAACCGATTTGATCAGGGTGCTCTTTCCGCTGCCGTTTGGTCCCACGATCGTGACGATTTTGCCCTTCTTTACCTCAACGTCGACGTCAAAAAGCACCTGAAACTTTCCGTAGCCGGCGTTCAGCCCGCTGATCTTTAGCATTTTACTCCCCCAGATAGCTTTCTATTACCTTTTCATCGTTCAGAACTTCTTTAGGTTTGCCCTCTGAGATGACCCTTCCTCTATCCATCGCGTAAACGTAGTCCACATAGGGTAAAACCGGCTCCAGCCTGTGTTCGATAATTAAAAAGGTTAGCCCGAACTTCTTTTTCAGTTCCACGAAATGTTTGAATATTTTATCGATTAAGCTCGGGAAAACCCCCGCGGCCGGTTCATCCATCATTATCATTTTAGCCCCGCTCATCAACGCCCTAGCAGTTTCGAGAAGTTTCATCTGACCGCCGCTCAGTTCTGAGGCCCTTTTATCCCACATGTGCGACAGACCAACCGTGTCAAGGATCTCAAAGGCTTTTTTCGTGGCCTCGGTTTCCCTTTGGATCCAGGTCCTTTTAACACAGGCTTTGAGGAAACTGGTTCCTGGGTTATCCTTGTAAGCTGTGAGGACGTTTTCCAGAACCGTTAGCTTGGTGAAAAGTTGGGGAATCTGGAAGGTTCTCACCAGGCCCTCCCTGCAAACCTCGTCAGCGCTGCATTCAGTGATCTCCTTATTTTCGAAAATGATCTTGCCCTTATCGGGCTTGTAGATGCCCGAGATCACGTTTATTAGTGTAGTTTTGCCGCTGCCGTTGGGACCGATGAGCATAACCAGGAGGTTTTTTTTCACCTTCATGTTCACTTCGTCGAGGGCAACTAGACCGCCGAAGGTCTTCCTCACGCCTTCCACAACGAGCAAATCGTCCTTTGTCATCACTATTTTGTTATGGGTGTCTTTTATAACCTTTATGGGTGAAATCAGCTTTTCTGGGAGCAGATATAAATGGGGTAAATTAATGTAGGTGTAGGTGATCTGATGCAAAAAATGAAGGCGGTAATTGAGCACGCTACTTTTACCGAGATAGGTATGGAGCGTGAGGCCCTAGGTAAAATGGGTGTTGAAGTGGTGGACATCGTGGAGAGCGGAGCCGACATCAGGAAGGAGGCAGTGGATGCGGACGCAATAATGATTGAGACCTTGGAAATTGACAAGGAAATCATCGATTCCACAACTAGATGTAAAATCATCGCAGTCTATGCCACGGGCTATGACAACATCGACGTGAAGGCCGCAACGGAGAAGGGGATTTTCGTCACCAACGCCGGCAACTATTGTTCTGAGGAGGTCCAGGATCACGCCCTGGCCCTAATCATGGCGAGCGTGAGAAAGCTGTTTCTCTACTCCCAGGCCGTTAAATCAGGAAATTGGGAGAAAAAGCTGGGAAGGCCGGTTCGCAGCCTGCTCGACCTCAAGGATCTGGGCGTGCCGATTAAGGGCATCCCAGACATCACGCTGGGCATCTTCGGCTTCGGCAGGATCGGGCGGGGGCTGTGCAGGAAGGCAAGGTGCATAGGATTCAAGGTAATAGCCCACGACCCGCTTGTACCAGCTGAGGAGATGGTTAAAGAAGGAGCCACACCCGTTGATTTTGATGAGCTGCTGGCGAGATCTGATGTGATATCCATCCATGCTCCCTTGACCGAGGAAACCAGGCACAGGTTCTCCTATAACGAGTTCAAGAAAATGAAAAGGGGCGCCATTCTGGTGAATGCGAGCCGGGGGGCCATCGTTAACGAGGAGGCCCTGATAAAGGCCCTGAAGGAGGGACAGCTTCAGTCAGCGGCCCTGGATGTCTTGGAGCAGGAAACACCTCCCTCTGAGGACAACCCGCTCTTCAAGCTCGACAATGTGATCGTCACCCCCCACTGTGCCTTCTACTCGGAGAGGTCTCAAATGGAACTGCGAAGGAGGATCCTGAACCAAGCGATGCAGGCCCTTCGGGGAGAGGTTCCGGACAACCTCGTCAACAAAGAAGTCCTCGCCAAGATCGGGCGCAAATGACTCCTATAGCGGTGGTCAAAGATCATCGATTGAGGGATCATGAGAGAGATTTTGGACCTTGGGGTGGCTGATTTAAAGTTTTTGCCGCCGGCCACCGTGTTGCGGGAACTGAGGCGGGAGCTATCGAAGATAAACCTTTATCCCTCCGGAGATTACTTGGAACTCAAAAAAGCATATTGTGACTACTTGGGACCAGAACTCGCGATGCAGCCGGAGAACTTGGTTTTTGGCAACGGTCTGGATGAAGTAATCGACCTCGTCACCAGAGTCTGGGGCGGCGTGAATCTGATCCCGGCGCCCACGTTCAACCAGTATTCCAGGGCCGCGATGAGATCAAATCAGAGGGCGGTCAGTGTCAACATGTTGCGCCACGGTAGATATGAACTGAATTTTGACAGCAAAGATTTGCGGAGGGCCACGCTGGTTTGGGTGTGCAACCCCAACAACCCGACAGGTGATCTGATACCGCGCAGGAAAATTGAAAGCATCATCGAGAGCTCTGAGGGAATGGTTGCGGTGGATGAATGCTACTTTGAGTATACCCGAGAGACTGTTGCCGACTTGGTGAAGGAATGCGAGAATCTGATTGTCCTGAGAAGTTTTTCCAAGAATTTCGGCATAGCTGGCTTGCGGCTCGGCGTGGCGATATCAAGGCCGGAGAACATCGAGAAAATAGAAAAGATCAGGCAGCCTTTCAACGTCAATCGGTTGGCCGAGAAGGCAGGCGTAATTGTCCTGAGGCATAAAGGTGAGTACGAAAAAATCTGGCAGAAGGTCCTGAAGATCGGCAAAGAATTCGCCGCCGAGGTTGAGCGGATTGGCTTCCGGACATTTCCCGTTAATGCCAATTTTGTCCTCGTTGATTTCCTCAGCGAGAACAAAGCCCGGGAAATTTTTCTCAAGCTGGAAAAAAATGGCATAAAAACTTATCCCGGCTGGGGTGAGGAGGACTTTGAGGGCAACCTTAGCCGGCACATAAGGTTTGCCATCGGCGCCGAAGAAAAAATGAAGTTGGTTATCAGCGTCCTAAAATCCTGAGATTTTTTGCTCTCTTCTGAGCAGGATGGAGATCAGGGCGGCAAGGGCACAGAAGGCCCCGCTGAGCAAAAAGGCTGAATCATATCTGCCAAAGAGGTCAAAAATGAGTCCACCCAGGTAAGGTCCGATCAGACCCCCTATCCCAACGCCGGAGTCAAAAAAGCCCAGAATTGAGCCGAGATATTTCGTCCCGAAAAAACCGCTGACCCTAAGGGGATAAATGGCGATCCAGCCACCGAAGCCGATCCCCAGCATGGCCGTGATTAAGTAGATGGTCCAGATATTTTCAGACTTGACGAGCAAAAAGGTTGAGAAGGCCTGAATGGCGAGGAAGATGGTAAACAGTTTCGCCGTCCCAAGTTTGTCTGCCGCCACGCCACCCAGAATTCTTGCCGCCATGCTGCAAATCCCCAACAGGGTCAGGGCAGTGCTCGCCGTTACATTGTTGACGCCGAGACCGATGGCGTAGGGGACCACGTGGACGGTGACCAAGAAGAGGGAAATGTGGGTTAGGATCATGATGAAGTAAATGAACCAGAAAGGCTTGCTTTTTATCGCCGTTCTCAGGTCGCATTCGATTATTCTTTCATTGGTTGCGGCTTCTGGTTTTTCCCAGCCATAGGGGGACAAACCGAGAGATCTGGGCTCGTGTCGAATTAAAAGGCTGGAAAGGGAAAGCAGTAAAATAACTGAAATTCCGAGGATCACCAAGGCCGATCTCCACCCGAAAGCCGCGATCAGCATACCGATGACCGGGGGAAAGAGAGCCATCCCGCCGCTGAGCGCCGAGACCGCCATACCTGTGGCCATTCCCTTCCTTTTGTTGAACCACCTTGAGATGGCGGAAACCGGAGGAACGTAGAGTGCGCTGATGCCAACGCCGGCAATGCCAATGCAAAGGCAAAACTGTGCCAGTGATGAGATTTGGCTGGCCAGCAAAAGCCCACCACCGCTGAGGGCTGCTCCGATGCCCACGACCTTTCTGACGCCGTACAAGTCGCTCATCCTCCCAAAAGGTAACGAAAAGGTTGACAGGAAGATGGAGATGGAAAAAGCCAAGGAGATGCTGGACCGTGACCACCCGAACTCTTGGGTCAGGGGATCGACGAAGACGCCGTAGCTGTAGATCAAGCCAACGACCAGCAATGAGAGAAAAGAGGCCAAGACAACTATCCATCCATAGAAAGGCCGTTTTTTACGCGCCGAGCTGTTGATTTTCTGAGGCATTCCAAATCCTTCTGGGTGATGTTTTTTACCTTTCACCTCATTCTGTTTGTTTTTCACCTTTGTCACGTTTTTTAGTTTTGGTTTGAGCCTACGGTTACTCATGCGGCCAATCAGGTTAAATCTGGTTTTTGACGGGAGAGGGGACTGTTTTGTCAGGGTCGTTAAAACCAAAACCCCTTAGCTGGCATCCCGTGACCGCGGTAAAATGAAGTAAAACGCCCGTTGCTGGTTTGCGGTCAGAGTGGGATTTTGGTGGCGCGAAGGACCTGAGAGACAGCTACTTCCCGAGAACCTTCTCTATTTCCTTCTCCCCAGCCTTAAAGGCGGCAATGTTCTCCTGCAGATACTTTTTCGGCACGGTGTCAACCATGGCCTGGTAGAGTTCATCCCTAGTCAGCGGGGCAATGTTCAATCGGGCCAAGGATCCGAGCAGAACGACGCTCATTGCCCTGATTGACCCCGCTTGCTTGGCAAGTTCATAGGCATCGTAGGCATAGACCTCTTTTCCCAGCTGTTTGAGCAGGGAAATTTCCTCGTTCAGGTCGGGATACTTGTCCTTTCCCATCAGCACCGAGACGGGCAAAATTCCACTGGTGTTCATGATGATGGTTGTTTTCTTTCCAATGTAATCTGCAGCGCGTAGGGCCTCATTCGGGTCCAGTGCAATCAGGACATCGGCCTGTCCCGGAGGTATGAAGGAGCTGTAGACCTGACTGCCCAGGCGGATCTGGACTTGGACGCTTCCCCCTCGCTGCGCCATTCCCAAAGTTTCGTGCATCCTGCCCCTCAGGCCCTTCCTGGTCGCTGCCTCCGCGATCACGTTGGTTAAGGTTGCTCCGCCCTGACCGCCAACTCCCACGATAAGGCAGTTGAACTCCTCACTCATGTTGAGAACCCTCCCCGATTGCTTTTACCGGGCAAACCGCCGCGCAGATACGGCACCCGATGCACACGTCAGGATTTATTCTTACTTTCTTTCCCACAGGAACCAGCGCTGAACAGGAAAGTGTTTTCACGCACGTCATGCAACCGGTGCACTTTTCCTCGTCGATCACTAAAGGCTTTCCAATTGCCTTTCTTCTGATGGCAGTGATGGCACACAGCCTGCGGAGCACAATCACCGAAGGCCCGTTGTATTGCAGGGCTTCAACAAAGGCCTCGGTGGCTTTTTCCACATCATAGGGATCCACCACCACGACATGTTCCACCCCGCAGCCCCTGGCTATCTCCTCCGCCTTCACAGCTTTCGCCGCCTCACCCGTGGTCGTGTATCCCGAGCCAGGAGTTGGCTGATGTCCCGTCATGGCCACGATGGAATTATCCATCACGGCGACAACTATTTTCGTCTGGTTCCAGACCGCGTCGATCAGAGCGGGAATGCCGGCATGGTAAAAGGTGGAGTCCCCGATCGCGGCGATAACCGGCTTTTTGATGCCGGAGCGTTCAAAGCCGTTGCCCAGTCCTATTGAGGCACCCATCGCGACCTCAGTCCAGCAGGCATCAAATGGTGGATTCATCCCCAGGATGGTGCAGCCGATGTCTCCGGTGATGATCACGTCTTCCCGGGAATACTTCAGCTTTCGCATCGCCCTGAGCATGGAAAGGTAGGTTCCCATGTGCGGGCAACCAGCGCAGAAGGTGATCGGCCGGCGAAGTGACAGTGACTTTGCCTTTTCAATCAGTTTTTGTCTCTCTGGATCCACCGCTGGAGTCAAATTTTTACCCAGAACTTTGCCCAGCGCCCTTTCGACGATGGCTTGATCAAACTCACCCACAGGAGAGGTCGTCCCGTCAATCTTGCCGTAGACTTTGACCTTTTTCCCCATTTCTCCTAAAATCCTCAGCACGTAATCTTCAATCAGGGGTTCAAGCTCTTCGAGGATCAGGACTGAGTCTACCCTCTCCAGCAGTTTTCTTATTTTTTCCTCCGGCAGCGGGTTTATCACACCTATTTTCAGGGTCGAAACATTGAGGCCGTGTCTGATCATGGCCTCCTTCAACAGATTCCAAGGTGCCCCGGCAGTTATCACACCCACTTTGGAATCGGTCAGCTCCAGCCGGTTGAATTCGTCAGCATCTTTCCCTGCTTTCTTCGTTTTCTCGATCAGCGAGGCGTGCTGTTCCATGCACCAGGCAGGACCGGCCTTGGTGTATCTCCTTATGTCGCGGGAATAGGTGGGGGTTCTGTTCAGCTTTTTCACCGGACCGAATACCACGTCGCCGAACATGTGAGCAGTGTTGGTCGTGCTCCTCAGCATTACCGGAACCTTGTTCTTTTCCGAAATTTCAAAGGCCGCAACGACCATTTCCTTGGCTTCTTGGGGATCAGATGGTTCCAGCATCGGCAGTGCGGCGAACTTCGCGAAGAGACGGTCGTCCTGCTCGGCCATGCCGGCGTGAGTTGCCGGGTCGTCGGCCACGTAGAAGATCAAACCACCCTCAGTACCACTGTAGGCTATGGAGAGGACCGAGTCTGAAGCAACGTTCAGCCCAGCATTTTTCATGGTTGCCATAGCCCTGAGTCCGGTCCAGGCCACGCCGGTGGCCACCTCGACCGCGACCTTCTCATTCACAGCCCACTGCACTTTCATTCCGGTTTCCTTTGCCACAGCCGCAAGGGTTTCGATGACTTCGGTGGAGGGAGTTCCCGGATAGCCGGTCACCAGGTGTGCCCCGGCTTCAATGGCACCTCTGGCGATGGCTTCATTTCCCAGCAGGAGCTTGGTGGTGCCTTCCTCACCGATGACGGTCATGGACTTGTCACCCTTTTAAATGAATAGAGTGCCCATAAAGCCTTTGCGGCTCTCTTCGGAGTCTCGTAGTTGGGAATTTTATTTTCCTCAAATACGGCCACGGCGTCTCTCACCAGATGTCCGGACATCCAGCAGACGACAGTGGGCTTGCCCACCTCCCTTATGGCCTCCGTGAGCAGTTTTGCGGCCTCAGTAGCTCCCCGGGCGTCCCAGGCGATGGGCACGTCGATGATCAGCCCGGCATCGTAATATTCCTCAGAAAAGAGGGCCCGAAAGGCCTTGACGTAGGCTTCCGGCGAGCCCTCCGCGGTGAGGTCAATCGGGTTTTTGCGGCTGCAGACCGGTGGCAGGAAATCCAGCGCCCTGACGATTTTTTCTGGAGGCTCTGGGACCTTCAGACCAAGCCGTTCCAGTGCGTCGGTTGCCAGGACAGCCGGGCCACCGGAGTTGGTCAGGATGGCCACTTTATCTCCTTTCATCGGCTCAAGGTAGGCCAGCGCCCTAGCCATGTCGAACATTTCCTCAATCCCATCCGCCTCGATGATCCCCGATTGTTTAAAGACAGTTCTGTAAATGGCCTCGTTG
This sequence comes from Candidatus Hadarchaeum yellowstonense, assembly GCA_001515205.2. Lineage (GTDB taxonomy): Archaea > Hadarchaeota > Hadarchaeia > Hadarchaeales > Hadarchaeaceae > Hadarchaeum > Hadarchaeum yellowstonense. Next base: position 830 of record LQMQ01000045.1, on the reverse strand, counting down.
CCGGCGAGGGAACCGGTGTGGGAGGCAACGCTTCTGGCGCCGGCCTTGGACAGGCCGCCTTTAATGGCGATGAGGGGTTTTTTCCTGGTGACGTTTTTTGCAGCTTCGAAAAACTTCCTGCCATTTTTGACGCCCTCTATGTAGAGGGTTATCACTTTGGTCTGAGGATCGTCAGCGAGATAGTTCAGAAGGTCCGATTCGTCAACGTCACAGGCGTTCCCGTAACTGGCGAACTTGCTCAGCCCGATTCCCTTCTCTATCGCCCAAGCCAGCACCGCTCCCCCCAGCGCCCCGCTCTGAGTGACGAAGGCGATGTCACCCCTGCCGGCCCGAGACTCCATCGTTGCGTAGAGATTTCGGTGGGTGTTAATGATTCCGGTGCAGTTGGGCCCGATAATTCTAACACCGTATTGTCTGGCGATCCTCACGACTTCCTCTTCCAATGTTTTGTTGCCGATCTCGCTGAACCCGGCTGAGATGACCACCACCGCTTTGGTTCCCTTTTCCCCGCACTGTTTGATTGCCTCCGGCACCGCCTGCGCCGGGACCACAACCACGGCCAAGTCGACTGGTTCCTTCACGTCCAAAATAGAGGGGTAGCACTTCAACCCCAGGATCTCGTCGGCGGCGGGGTTGATGGGGTAAATCTTTCCAGGAAAATTTCCATCGATGATGTTTTTGAGGAGCTCGTGGCCCACCTTCAGTGGTTTCTTTGAAGCCCCGATGATTGCCACCGACTCCGGCTCAAAAAACTGGGAAAACATTTTTTAGCCCCAGTGAAATAGTGGCACTGCTTTTTTTAACCTTACCGCCAAGCCAGCTTCCGCAAG
>LQMQ01000044.1 GCA_001515205.2 Candidatus Hadarchaeum yellowstonense | reverse complement strand
GATGGGATGATTTTATTTTCTTCGTCTTGCCAACATCAACTATCCTGTTTTCCTCAATGACCACAGCCCCATCCTGGATTATCTCGCGACGTTGATTCATGGTGATGATCGTCGCGTTTTTCAACATCAAGTCGGCCATTTAACCCAATTTTTTCTGTTGTTTTTTCTTCTTTAGTCTTTCCACAAAATTAAACAGCCCGTCTTTTCCCTGTTTCTGTATGGTGGTGTTGATGGAGATCGTGCTGGTGGGCAGATCCAATGTCGGCAAGTCCAGCGTCATCAGGCAGCTCACGGGTAAGAAAATCCCCATTGGGAAAAGGCCCGGAGTCACCCGCAGGATAACCCGCTATAAGGTGGGGAGAATGGAAATTGTGGACATGCCGGGGTTTGGCTTTATGAGCGGGGTTCCCCAGCCTCTTCAAGAAAAGATAAAAACAGAGATAGTTCACTACCTCGAAAAAAACCGCGACAGGATAATGTTCGCGATGGAGGTCATTGATGCCCGCGCTTTTTCGGAGATCGTGGAAAGGTGGCAACGGAGGGGCCAGATCCCCGTCGATGTGGAAATGTTTTCCTTTTTGAATGAACTTAACCTTAATCCGCTGGTTGTCGCCAACAAGATAGATCTGATTCAGCGGGGATATCGCGATGTTGTTCTGGATGACATCTGCGACAAGTTGGGCCTGCCGCCGCCTTGGCGTCAGTGGATCGACACCTTGGTCCCGGTTTCAGCGAAGACAGGGGAAGGGATTCCCGAGCTGAAACGACTGATAAAGCAGAGGATACAGGATCTCGGCATGGGCCGCCTTCTTGGCTGGCTGAAATGACTGTTGCCCGTGTGAAAAATGGCCTTTTAATTTTTCTCGGCTTTTGGTTCAATCAACACCGCTTCAACAGTGCCCACTTGTCCCGGGCGGCTGGTGACCCTTGCCTTGCCCAACTCGGTCTCGATGATTGCCCCCCGCGTCAAAATGTTTCTGCGGACAAAGTGCATGTCGGCCGGGTTCTGAACCACGGTGATGATTTTGACCTTCTGGGCTCGCCCGGTTTTAGGATCAATGACGTTGGCAACGTCGGAGTAAAGTAATTTTTTCTTTGTGCCGCCGCCAAAGGTTCGCAGGGTTATGCTTTTCGTCGGTCCTATTTTGGGCTCAAGGAACTCGCTGCCCATCTCCCGCTTCCGCTTGTGGCGGCTCGGCCAGATTCTCCCGCCGCTGGGCTTTCTTAACGACCTTCCCTGCCACTTAGCCATGACAACACCAGAGGAGTTATGTCTTTGTGGTATATAAAGAAAATTACCTCAGCCGGCTCTGAATTTCCTCGCGGATTTTATCCATATCATCCTCAAAGCCGAAGTAGCTGGCGAATTTCTTCGTTGTCCGCAGCATGCGAGTTCTGCCGTAGGGTTTAGACTCCACGAAGCCTAGGCTGACCAGCTGTCTGATGTGGTCATAGACCCGGTTGCCGCGGGTTTCCGCAAGCTTCGCTTGGGAGATGTTCTGGTTGTAGGCGATCAGGGCCAGGGTTTTGATCGCACCGCGGGTGAGCCTGACCTTCGGGATAACCCCCTCGAGCTTGGGAATGTATTCCTCGTTGAGGCGGAGGGTAAAGGTGTCCTTGCCAGTCTCCACCAGAGATAGTGGACCACCCTTCTTGTTGTAGTCATTTTTCACATCTTCGATTATTTTTCTCACGTAAGTTTCTGATGAGGTCCCGATCAATTTTTTGATCTCGCCAAGCGTCAGAGGCCGGTCGGCGGCATAAAGGGCCGCCTCGATCACCGCTCGGTCCTGTTTAATTCCCATCCTTGGCACCCTGTTTTGGAACTGAGATGTAAATTTCTCCAAACATTTCCGGCTGCTCAAGGGTTATTTTGCCATCGGCGCAGAGGTAAAGCAGAAGAAGTAGCATTCTGGCGATGGCGATCCTGGTCTTTTCCTCAAGCAGGGCGCTGAAGGTCAGGCTCTTGCCGGATTCCACCAGTTCTAAAATCCTCTTGTGCAGGATCGCCATGTGCTTGAGTATGTTGATCTCATACTCATCCACAGTATGCGTGATCTTTTCAATTTTCTTGCTGACCACGGACTTTTTCTCAGGTACCTCGGAAAGGGCCTCTTTGAGTGCTCCAAGGAGATCCACCAAGGTTATCTTTCTCGGTGTGCTCTGGACGATGTTTATTTGGCCCAGGTCAGGAAGGTCGAGATCCAGCAGCTCCTCGATTTCTTCGCCGTCATTTTTTCTCGCATGTCCGTTAAGCGCATGGTCGGATTTTATCCTGAGCAGCACCGACGAGGTGAGCAGCACCCGCCCCGAGGCTCTCAGGTCGACCTCGACGATCTCCCGCACCCGCTGGATGTAAAGGTAGGTCAGTTTTTCAATATCGATATCCCAAGGGTCCAGCTTGTGTTGTTGCACCAGCTCAAGGAGAGTTTGAATTGGTTGATCCGTGAAATTTACCATTTTATCAGCCCTCCACGTTGGAAAGTTCCACGGCATAAATCCGGGAGATGCCGTTCTCCTTGGTGACTCCGAAGAGCCTGTCGGCGACGGACATCACCGCGTCGTGCAGGGTTACCACCACAATTTGGGATTCCCTCGAGAACTGGCGCAGCATCTCCGCCACCCGGGTCCTGTTTTTCGGGTCCAAGTGAGCGTCTATTTCATCAAGCACGTAGAAAGTTGTAGGCCGGTAACGCTGCAGGGCAAAGATAAAGGCCAGCGCCGTCAGGGCCATTTGACCGCCGGATAGGGAGCCGATGTATGAGGTTCCCGAGCCCTCCGGCCGCGCGATTATCTCAAGCCCGCCATCGAACGGCGATTGTTCATTCTCCAGCTTTAGCATGGCGTCACCGTTTGGAGACAGCTCCCTGAATATCTGGGTGAAGTGCTTTGAAATCTCATTAAACGTTTTCATAAAAACCTGTTTCTTTTTCTCATCAATCTCCGCCATAAAGTTCAAAAGGGATTGTTTTTCTGCCATCAGCTTGTCATGCTTGGCCTTTTCCTCGTTGTACCTGCGTTCTGATTCCCTGAAATCTTGAATGGCTCTGAGATTTACCCTTTCGCCGAGAGATGCCAGTTCTGCCTCAATCTCCTGGGCTCTTTTTTCCAGAGCCTCAGGGTCGGCATTTTCAGGAAGGCTTGATTCTCCGACATTCTTCAGTTCGTTGTTTATTTCCCTCAGCTCGTTTGCCAGAGCATCCTGCTGGATCTGAAATCTCTGCAGGTCGCCTTCCATGGCCCTGATCTTCGGCTCCAGTTCCCTTTCTCTTTTGCCCAAGCTTTCCAGCTTCTCGCGCAGCGAGCTTCTTTGCGCAACAAGTGTTTCTATGGAAGATTTGATTTCCTTTTCCTGTGAGTCTGCCCCCTTTAGCTTCGCTTGGGCCTCCTGAATTTTTCTGCTGAGCTCCAGCACCTGTTTGTTCAGTTCATCCCTAGTTCGCTGCAGCCCGGCCAGCTCTCCACGAAGTTTGTCCTCGTTAACCTGCTGTAGCTCCATCTGTTTGATTTTCTGCGGCCCGATGCTGGCGGAAATTCTCTCCACAATTTTGGAAAGCTCGTTCAATGTTTCATGGATCTGCTTCAGCAAGGCCTTGGCGGAGGCCAGCGACTCACATCTGTTGAGTGAATGATAAAGATCCAAAAATTTGCTCCGCGTGTTGTCAAATTTCGTGAGCAGAGATTCCAGCGTTTCTTCGGCGGCGGTCTTTTTTGAATCACAGAGTCTTTTTATTTGCAGGCTGAGGGACTCTATTTCCTGATCCAGCGCAGATTTTCTCTCCTCGGTTCTTTTTAAAATATCGCTCAGCGTGTTGATCTCTGCCCTCGCCCTCTCCGCCACCACCAGCACATCGGAGCTTCTTTTTTCATCAACGGATCTGGAAATTTCTTCTATTTTTGCGTTCAACTTTTCCTTTTCTTCCAGTATTTTTTTATACCGGTTTCTCTGTTTTTCAATTTCTTCGGTCAGGCTGGCTATTTTTGTCTTCAGCTGTTCGATTTTCCCCAGGCATTTTTCTTTTCTGATCTGCAGCAGGATGCCTCGGATCTGTTCTCGCTCCCGTTTCAGCTGTTTGTAGTGGATCGCGGTTTCCATCTGTTCGCGCAGGTTTTCCATCTGGCTGGATATCTCCGCCAGCACGGCCCCGACATTGGCCAGGTTGGCCTCCACCTTCTGCAGCTCGTTTAAGGACTTTTGTTTTTTCTCATCATACTCGGCCACACCGGCAAGATCGTCGATGATCTTCCTTCGCTCAACTGGATCCATGCTGAAAAATCGGTTAACTTCCCCCTGCAACACAAAATTGTAACCGCCGGGGCAGGTCATCTTTGCCGCCAGCAGATCGATGATTTCTTCCCGGGTCGCCCGGCGTTTATTTATCCTGTAGGTGCACTTGCCGTCACGGTGGAGCTGTCTGGTGATCACGACTTCTTTTGAGTTTATGGGAAGACCTCCGTCGCTGTTGTCAAAATGGAGGGAAACTTCGGCAAAGGAGGCGGGCCGGCTTCCATTGCCGCCGTTGAAAAGGAGGTCGGAAAATCTCTCCGCTCGCATAGTTTTTGCGCTCATCCAGCCCAGGACAAAACAGAGGGCATCAATAATGTTGCTTTTTCCCATTCCATTGGGACCCACGATAGCCGTCAGTCCCTTGGAAAGAGGGATGGTGACTTTGGTGTTCCCAAATGATTTGAAGCCTCTCAGCTCAATTTTGCTTATGTAGGGCACAGCATCTCCCTTGGGGGTTGTTCACACTACCCCCTCTTAAGCCCGCCTCCAAAAGCCATGTTTTTTTCTCCCTGAAGGGTTAAAAATTTTTCGTTTTCACAAAAAAATCACTTTTTAACAAGAAATGGTGCCAAAATTGACCAAAAAATTACTTAAAAATAAAAATAAGTGTTTTTTTAACGTTTTATTTTTTTTCGTTTCTTAAACAAGATCTTGTTGGTTCCATCGCCACCGTTTTTATTTTTTCGGCAAAGTTCCTTAACGATAGATTTATAAGGGTCCCATGGTCTAAATGCTCGAATAAGTTGGCGATGGTAATGGAGTTTTGTCCCAAATGTGGTACCGTCCTTGTCCCGGCTAAAAGCGGGCGTTGTAAGCGGTTGGTTTGCCCCCGCTGCGGTTACAAGGGCAAGGTCAAAAAGCCATCTTCTTACAAGATCAGCGAAAAGGGCAAGGAAGCGCGCGAGGTGGCCATAATCGAGGAAAAGAAGACGAAAAAGAAACTGATAGTGAATGAGTACGAAATCGAGCCACCGGAATACGATGAGGAGATGTACGAGTAGCCAAATTTTGCCCCCGCTGGTTGAGGTATGTGAAATCTAGCCAGCAAAATCACTATCTGGATTGGTGTCGGCCAATCGTTTTCTCCTTGAGCTAAGTTTTTTGCCGAGGTGTGACTTCCAGAACCAGACGTTTTTACCAAGCCTAAGTTTCAGAAAGCAGCGCAGAGTGTGGCCAGACGCAGTTTTGATTTTCAGGCGAGTGAACTCTCGTCGTTACTTCCCAAATCGGCGTTCCCGGCTTTGATAAGTCCGGATGGCCCTGAGAAAGTCCATCTTGCTGAATTCCGGCCAGTAGGCCTCGCAAAAATAAAGTTCGCTGTAAGCCGATTGCCAAAGTAGAAAACCGCTTAAGCGCTCTTCGCCGCTGGTCCTGATGATCAGGTCAGGGTCAGGCAGACCAGCCGTGTAAAGGTAATTGTTGATCATGTCTTCATCCACATCTTTTGGGGCTATTTCTCCATTTTTTATCCGTTCACAAATTTTACGCACGGCTTCTGCCAGCTCGGCTCTCCCTCCGTAGCCCACGGCGATGTTAAGGGTGTGACCGTTATAACTCCTTGTCGCCGTTTGGGCTTCATCAATGGCGCGCTGGACCTGTTCTGGCAGCATTCCAAGATTACCGATGGCCTTGACGCGAATTTTATATTTATGAACACGAGGATCCTTTGCCACTTCTCTGAATTTTTGAGCCAGAAGGTTCATCAGATTTTTCACTTCCTCTTCATCCCGTTTGAAGTTCTCCGTGGAAAAGGCGTAAACCGTGACGTGTTTGATGCCCAGCTCCTGGCACCAACCAATCACCTCTTCGAGTTTTTTGGCGCCCAAAAAGTGACCGTAAAATCGATCCACACCCATTTTTTCCGCATATCTGCGGTTGCCATCGAGTATGATCGCTATGTGTTGAGGCATTTTGGCCGCGTTCATCACTTCAGCAAAAAGCTTACGCTCGTAATATTTCATTAGTAATCTCTGTATCTGGGCTATCCCCGGCAGCCTTTCGACCGGTATTTTTTCCACCACCATAAAAACCAATTGTTAATCGGGTGCCTCTCTTTAAAAGTTCTCGTAATTTTATCCCTTTGGATCAAAAATTTCCCTGGAAAAATGATGGTGGAGATCAAGACCAACCGGTTAAAAGGACCGTTGATAAGTCATTATATACTTAGCGTCTAAAAATAGAGGAGAACAACATGAAGCTGATTTGGCCGCCGCAGCGTCTGAGGAGCAGGACCATGGCTGCATTACCGCTGATAGTTGCGGCCATATTTCTGCTGGCAATTCTGTTTTTGGGGCTGCCCCTCGGGAAGGATTTCAGGGGAGGGACGCTAGTGATGGTGAGAGGGGTGGAAAAAGTTTCCAACTTGGACCAGGTGAGGGCTCAGTTAAAGGACCTGACGGGTTTGGATGCCCAGGTTAAGGTCACCGCTGACGGTTTTGATATTGAGCTGGATGCCCTGAACGCTGATTGGGAAGACAAGGTCAGGGACCTGCTGGTCGGCACCTTTGGCATTCCGAGCAGCGCAGTGAAGATAGGTGCGCTGGGGCCCGCCGTCGGCAGCTCTCAGGTCCTTCAGCTGGTTTCTCTGGGCGTCAGCGCCCTGATTGTCATGGGCGTGGTGATCTTCATCTTCCGGCGCCGCGTTGCCGCGACGGCAGCGATAATTATCGCGATTCTCGATGTAATCGGCATTCTGGGGCTAATGGCGCTGTTTCGTGTTGATCTAGATCTGGCAGCGATAATGGGAATTTTGATAACGCTGGGTTACGTGGTTGATACCAATTTCCTTCTCGGCTACCGTCTCCTAAAGGGAGCTGTGGGGGAGCCGAGGGAAAACCTTGGCGAGGCGATGAAGGCCGGGTTGACCATGAGCGCCGTTGCCGTAGCAGCTCTTCTGAGCATGGGGACTATTTTAGGCGCGGCCCCGCTCAAGCAGCTAGCATGGGTGCTGGCCTTTGGGGTCATCGTCAACGCTTTCAACACGTGGTTTCTGGGCGCTGTGCTCTACTTGAGGCATGTGGAACAGAAAAAGGTCGTGAGTTATCATGTCAGCATTTAAGACCCGCCGCGCTAAATTGCTGCCCGTTTTCTTGGTGCTTTCAATTTTGATACTTTGGCAGCCTTGGTCAGGAATTGAGCCTGCTCTGCGGGGCATCAAAACGGGCCCCGATTTTGCAGGCGGTTACAGGATGGTGTTGGAGCTGCAGTCTTTCCGCGTCACCCTACAGCCAACTGCGAGTGGGGAAAATGTAGCTGATGACATAGCTGCGGCGATTGAGACCGGGCTGGGTGCCGAGGCCAAGCTGGTCAGTTATGATCCCTCCACTGGAAGGATGATATTCGATGTGGCTGGCAGCTTGACCGGCCCGATGTTGCAGAAGGCGCTGGGGGATCTGGCCACCGTTGTCGATATCAGTGCCCATGTGGAAAAAGGCGATTTGGAGAAATCGATTTCTTCGCTCAGGTCACGCGTTGATCCCTATGAGCTGCTGGAGGTTCGGCTGAGGTCCTTCGGTGATTCCTCCGTAATCTTCGAGTCTTCAGAAATAGACCCAAACCGCGCCCGGGATCTTCTGGGCGCTCAGGGCAGACTTGAGATGTTTATAGATAATCAGCTAGTTCTGAGCAACAGCGAAGTTTCAGGACTGATGGCACCTGTCGCCGCTGAAGGGGTGGCCTATGTCCCCGTTAGCCTGACAACTTCTGGAACGGCGCTGTTGAAGCAGGCCTGCAGCGGGAAGGCCAGCCACCCCATCGTTATTTATTTGGACCGACCCTCAGATGCCATCATCGTCTTTGACAACAGCTTGCTGAAAGGGGCAGCCCGGCTGTTTTATGATGAGAACGCAAGGGAATTTTACGTGACCCGTGAAACCGGGCTGGCCGTATCCACCTATTACATTTCAGTTTTGGCCGTGCCGGTTTCAGGCGAAGGGATCTCTCAGGAGGTCAAGGCCCATCTCCTAGAGCTGATCAGCGAAAAAGCGAGGGTCGTCTTGCTGGGCTCCTCAGCTGACTACCCGTCAGAATTGATTCAGTGGCTTTCAACTTACTATCGAATTACAACAGTTCCCCGACGCGAAGGGGAAAGTGTCGACGATTGGGTGCTCCGCGCCTGCGGAGTCCAGTCAGCTCCTTTGATCACTCAGACGATGGCGGCGGGAGGGGTGACCGGTGAATTGACAATCCCCATCTTGGGAAAAACACAGGCACAGGCGCTGGTCAAGGCCCAGAACTTTCAGAGGGCTGTAGCCCACCGGCTTGATTTTCCCATAATTTTCACGCAGGAGGTTTCGCTGCCACCTGCCTTCGGGAGCAATATCAAAGAGAGTTTGCTGATCGCGGCCGGGGTGGCACTTTTGCTTGCCCTTGCCCTGCTTTACTTTGCCTTCTCACGCGTCAGGGTCGCCCTGGTCATCATCGCCTTTATGTTCGTTGATGCGGTGTTAACTCTCGCCGGGATTTCTGTCCTCAGCCTGCCCCTTGGCCTGTCGACCGTTTCCGGTCTTTTGTTTGTGGTTCTTTCGGGACTGAGCCAGCATGTGATCATCACCAATGAATTGCTGAAGGGAGTCCAGACCCAAGAGAAGGTGAGCATTGGCTGGAGATCCTCCAGAGCTCTGTCGATATCCTATTTGGCGTCCTTAACCGTTATTTTAATCTCAATCTCGATAGCCCTTTTAGGGTTTGGCTCCATTCGCGTCTTCGCGATCACCACCGCAGCGGGGATGATAATCGCTGTACTTTTGACGAGGCCGGTCTTCGCTAGAATGATGGAGTCAGTTCTGTCATGGACTCCTCAGAGAACTCCCCCGGAGTCAGCGAAGCCAGAGCAGAAGCAGCAGTGACATTACAGCTAGGGCCCCGATGGTGATGATCAGTCCCAGAAACACCTGTTGCATTCTTAACGCCTTCAGCGCCTCTCTGGTGATCAGGTAAATGGAGACGATGGAGATGAGGTAGAACCAAAGCGTCACCGTGGCGATGAGCAAGGGGTCCATCTTTAAGATCAGCATTAGGAAGGCTATTAATCCCGCCGAGATGCTGACGACGGTGAGGGGATAGAACAGCGCCATCAGGATTCTCCATCTTGTTTGCAAGCCATCACCAAACGAACATGTACTGGGTTGTGGTGGGTAATTTTCTTCTGATCAGGGCAAGCTCGGGGCGGTAAACAATTATCTCATTGTCCGTTGCTTCCCTCTGGAGTATTTTGCCGATGACCTTGGCCTCTATCTCCCCGCTTATCCTGGCGGCGCCCCTTCCCAGTTTTGACTCCAGAGCGATTAAAATCGGCAGCTGCAGCTTATCCCATTCGCTTTCGGGTAGCAATTTTGAGAGGAGCTTAAGCTCTTCCCTCTTGAAGTAATGTAAGTTGCCGTTTTTTCCCTGCACTGCGGGCCGGCTCGCGGACAGAGCCGATTTCAGCGATATTCTCTTTACGGGAAGGTGAGCGTTGAGCCTCCCCAGCTCGAACTTTATTACCTGCTCCAAAACTACTCGCGCCCCTCGAGTATTGCCTTGATGCGCTTCAGGCGGGTGAAATTCTCCCTCTCCATCTCGTCCAGTCTCATCATGATGAAGTTCATTGCCCCCTGAAGTCTGGGGATCAGGATATACTCCAGCGCGTTTACCCTTCTTTTTGTTCTCTCCAGCTCCCTGGCCAGAGTTAGGGCCGTTACCTCAAGCTCGGCTAGCTCGACCAGTAACTTGACCGCCCTTTCCATTTCTCTGGCGGCGGTGTCCAGGTGGGAAGAGGTTGTGTGCAAGCTGTATCCGCGGGTGAGGGCATTTCTTTCCGTCTCTTCGATTTCAACCGTCGGGACTTCAATCCCCATGATGTTTCTTTCGGAGATCTCAATTTGAATTTCCTTCTTGGTCTCCTCCGCCGCCTGCATCGTCTCAAATGTGCCCATGACTGCCATGCAGGCAGATACGGCTTCGTATCCCTTTCTCAGCTGTTCTATCGCCGTGGCTCTTGATTTTTGGATCGTTTTCAAGGTGTTGAATAATTCCATGACCAGGGCGTCCATCTTATCCTTGAGTAAATCGTGCCCCTTTTCCGCCAGCGCTAACCGTTTTCTGACTTTCATCAGCTCCATTCTATTGGGCGAGGAGGTGAACGCTGCTGCCATTTACTCACCCTCGGTTTTAACCGGTATTTCGATGCCCACGCTTCTTCGGACCAAGTCACTGAGTTCATCCTTTTCGGGAGAATAGCCGGTTTTGTCGGGTATTTTAAGCACCAGGGGGATCAACCCCTTCTTCCCAACAACTTGGTGAAATTCAGGCCCCAGACTCTCCACGACGCGATGCGTTATTAAGATCAGTCCAATTTCCCTGTTGTTCAAAAATTCCTCCAGCTGACCCAGCGCCTTGTTTTTGTCCCGGTATACGTGAGTATGGGAAACTCCAGCCAGGCTGAATCCAATTACAGTTTCGGGGTCACCGATGACGGCAATTTTATAGCTCAAGTTTCGGCACCACCATTTTTTCTTTTATTTTCTGTGGTTCAACTTTTAGGGCTTTGAGCCTCAGCAAGATCAACAGATTTCTGACTTCTGTTTCCTTGAGTTGGATATATGAGATTACCGGGGCCAGGCTGAAGAGATGAGTGATTGCCATCTGCCTGAATAATTTCAGCCGCATCTCATTCAGCGCCCTTTCGGCTATAAAAATTCCCTGGGATTCTATCTGGGGCAGCAGGTCAAGCAAGGTCCGGCCGTAAGGGGTTTTGGAGAGCACATCCAGGACTGCTCTTATATTTTCCGCATAGGTCATGTCCCGAAGCATCCCCTCGGTTAACAGATAGGCCGGCCGAATAAGATATCCGGCGATCTCCTCTGGTGTCGCCCCCTCCTTTTTTAACCGGAGGAGGAGCTTGATGTTCACGATATCTATTTCACACCCGATCATTTTCATCAAAATTTGGCGCTGGGCTTTGGACTGGAGCACGGTCTTCCACAGGCTGGTATAGTAGTAAATGTCGAGGGCGGAGAGAAGGGAAATTAAACCACGTTCTCGGTAATCCTTGAGCGCGGTCGTAAGGACGGCGTAGTATTCGCTGTCTTTAAGAAATTCCAGCAGCTGTTCCAAGCTTCTGGCCGTGGTTAGCATTTCGATCCTTTCACTCGGCATCGTTGGGGGGCTCATATAACGCCTGATGTTTTCCTCAACCGGTGCACCGTTGTGAATGGCAGTGAGGATCACTTTCAGGTTCCAAATTTCCAGCTTCTTGAGCAGTCCTCTTATGACCTCCTTCTGTTTTTGGGGGACTATTTTTAGAATTTCGAGATAACGGAGGTTCAGATGGTTTTTAAACGCTATCTCTGCGCTTTCCAGATCGATTTCACCGTCCCTCAAGACCTCGTTTAGCAACGGGCGATATTCGGTATCTTCCAGCGACGCGATCAGATTTTCCATCCCAGGGGCATCGGCCATTTCCACCAGTCGCGTCTCTTTCAACAGTTTTCCTTCCCAGGCACTCACTATTGCCCCGGAGTAGACGTAGCCGACCGTCCGCCTAGCATGCATTACAATCAGCACAGAAATAAGGCCGATGATCCCAAAGATGATGATCAATATCTCAGTCATTGAGATCCTTCGAACAATATTTTTGCCACCTTTACCCTCAACAACTCGAACTGTTTTTGAATAATTCCCTCGAAAGTCTCGTCGACCTCGATTCTGCCGTCAGCCGTTTTCACCCTCACGCCGCCCGCCGTTTGAATCGGTTCACCGAAGGAGATTTTGATTTTCCTGTTGCCCCTTTCCAGCTCCCGCTCAATGGTTTCCTTTGAGGATTTGAGCGTCTTCAGATCCCTCTGGTTTGCCGTGATTACCACGTCCGTTGCGTCAAGTTTTTTACAGGCATTCACCGTAATCCTGATGAGGTCCTCCTTGTATTCCGCCGCCAAGCTGTGTTTTCTGAGCCTTTCTTCCGCCTCTTTAAAGGCTTCTTTGATGAGCAGCTCTTTCTTCTTCAGAATTTCTTTTTTAGCCTCAACCTTTGCCTGAGCCAAGATTTCCCGATAGATCTGTTGTCCTTTCGCGGTTGCTTCCGCCAGTTTTCTTTTTTCCTCCTCCTCCGCGTTTATTCTGGCAGCATCAATGATAGCGTTCGCTTGCTCTTTGGCTTCCTTGATAATGGTGGCTGCTTTCTCCTCAGCTTCCTTCAAGATATCCTCGGCTAACAGCTTGGCGCCTTTTTCGGCCGACAAGGTGCTCCCCTCTACAGAACGCCTATAAATGTCAGCATGAGAACACTAGCCAAGACACCAAGTATTGCGTAGAGTTCCACGGCAACGACGTACATTAGGCATACGGAAAACACCTCTGGTTTCTTGGCAAAAGCGGCAACACCTGCGGAAGCGACCAACCCCTGCGGGTATGATGTAAATCCCTGCAGAATGGCTGGAAGAGTTGCGGCCAGAACTGCCAGGCCGACGATCCCTGTTTTAGCCATCTCGGGGACGACGCTGCTTGGTGCAAGCCCAGCGCCGATGATGACCAAAAACCCCACGACGAAGCCGTATATTCCCTGTGTTCCCGGCAACAGCTGAAACACGAAAGCCTTGTAGGCCTTCTTCGGGTCCTCGCTGGCAACCGCCGCCGCCGCTACGCCGGTTATGCCCACGCCCATCCCTGCCATTACTCCAGGAATGCCAATGGCCAACCCTGCGGCCAGAGCCACCCAGATTCCCTCAGGTATCAGCTTCCTCACCTCCTTTTTACCTTGGTGAACCTCCTTATAACTCTAAATGGTGAGAACTTGTTTCCCTCTCCTTCAAAAAATTTTCCAAAGAACTCAACATAATGCAAGCGCAGGGTGTGGATGAAAGCTCCGAGGCTCTGGATGAAGATATTGAAGCAGTGGGCCACGAAGAGGCCGAAGACCAGTATTATCATCAGCGGGATTACCAAGACCTCAGATATTGCCGCGAGGGCAGGCGACAAACTGCTGTAGAGCCAGATCCCGATATAGTTTATCGCAAAGGCTATGATGCCTGAGGCAGTGCACAGCGCCATGAGCCTGGTGTAGGAAGCGGCATCAGCGATCAGCGAGCTCAACCCATAGACGACGTTTATTGGCCCGCTTATTTTCCCCACCCCTGTTGCTAGAATAGCTGCGCCCGCCATCTCAATCCCCAATCCAGCGAAGAAGAGCGCTCTGAAGGCCACCACCAGCGGAGGGGCCGCCACGAGGGGATTGAAAACGTCAAAAAGCTTCAGTTTGGGAAAGACGAAATTTATTCCGAATTCAAGTAGGCCAATGCCAAGGACACAGAATATCATACCAAACAACCCTATGATGATCAATACGTGGGGGAGATGGCTGAGCATCATTAGCTTCCATTTCCTCCTCAGAATGTCCTTTGCGACGTTTATTAGCTGGCCCAGGATGATGTGCAGTATGCCCAAAAAAACGGCGATTTTCAGTATCGGTATGGGGTTCTCCACGGCGTTGATCCAGAGCGGAGACATCCCGAACCAGCCCCCGATCAGGGCCCCGACGACGACGGTGGTGGCAGAGCCCAGTATGAGTATGGTCTTTAACTTCTTGGGGAAAATCTGTGTTATCCGGAGCCCCGATAACAAAAAGATCAATATCAACAGACCATAGGCGGCGTCAGAGAGGCAGATGGCGAAAAACAG
>LQMQ01000043.1 GCA_001515205.2 Candidatus Hadarchaeum yellowstonense | reverse complement strand
GCTCGGGAAACTCCCGAGGCCACGGCGGCGGCATTCTCAAAGGCGACGTGGATCCAGGGCACTCTCCAGGCGGTTTCAGGGTAAGGCGTCGTGGTCACTTCCATGCAGCCCGTGGCTTGGCTGATGATGATGTTCTTGCCCAGCGCCTTCAACGCGTGCCGCAGCGAGAGCACACAGGCACAACCGGCGCATGCCCGGTGTCCAGACGCTATCAGTTCCACATCCGAAATTTCCTTCATCTCCTTCACTCCTCAACTAGTTTTTCCTGAAGACCCAGCCACCTGATCTTCTTCTCAACCCTTCCAGTCTCAGCTGCCCTCTGCGTCTCCCTGACGGCCTGCTCCAAAAGGGCCGAGGTGACATCCCTTCCCGCCAGACCGCAGATGAAGTTGATCATCAGCGGCGCCTCTCTTGTGTTGACGAATGCGGCCGCTGTGTCGATGAAAAGGCCACCAGCGTGCCCGAGGGAGATGTCCTTCTCGACCACGGCGACGGCCTTGGCCCGGCCCAGCGCCTCAATTATCTCTTCCGTGGGGAAGGGCCTGAAGGATTTCAACTTGACCAGCCCGACTTTCTCCCCTCTTTGCCTCAGCGAGTCCACTATTTCCTTACAGCTGCTGCTGAGCGACCCCATGGTCAGTATCACCACCTCGGCATCGTCGCTCCGGTATTCTTCCAGAATTCCGTAACCCCGGCCGAAGCGCTTCTTAAATTCGTGGTCGATTTCAACGATCTTGGCCTTGGACTCTTGCACTGCCTTCTGCAGCAGGTATCTAAATTCCATGTAGTATTCGGGGACACCCACGGGCCCCATGGTCACCGGCTTCTCCGGGTCGAGCGCGTAGGGGTAGTGGTATTCGGGCAGGAAGGCATCGACCTCTGATTGTTCCGGGCAGTCGACCGGTT
The DNA here is from genome assembly GCA_001515205.2 of Candidatus Hadarchaeum yellowstonense. Lineage (GTDB taxonomy): Archaea > Hadarchaeota > Hadarchaeia > Hadarchaeales > Hadarchaeaceae > Hadarchaeum > Hadarchaeum yellowstonense. The sequence goes on along the minus strand of LQMQ01000043.1, from coordinate 13,199 downwards.
CCAGCGTGTGGGAGAGAATGTAGCCATCGTAGCAAACCATGACCGGCAGCAGCAACTCCTCGGCGATGCGAAAGGCCTGAATGGTGGTGTCGAGTATTTCCTGGTTGTTTTCGCAGTAAAGCTGTATCCAGCCGGAGTCCCTGACCGTCATCGAGTCCTGCTGATCGCACCAGATGCTGAGCGGAGCGGAGACCGATCTGTTGGCGTTGGTCATGACGATGGGTAATCTGAGGCCTGAGGCGACGTAGAGCATCTCGCTCATCAGCAAAAGGCCCTGGGAGGAGGTGGCCGTGAAGGCGCGCACCCCGGTGGCCGCTGCGCCGATACAGGCACTCATGGCGCTGTGCTCGGACTCCACCTTGATGAACTCCGCATCCAGCTCTCCGTTGGAGATGTATTCGGCGAGCTTCTCCACCACCGTGGTCTGCGGGGTTATCGGGTAGGCGGAGATGACCTTCACCCGGGCCAGCTTTGCCGCCAGGGCAACCGCCTCGTTTCCGTCAATTATCCGCATCATTGGCGACACCCCTCCTTCATTGTTATTGCCTTGACGGGGCATTCATTGGCACAGATGCCGCAGCCCTTGCAGTATCTGAGGTCAATTTTGGGAGGTTTTCCCTTGGAAATCGCCGCTTCAGGGCAGAAAAGCCAGCACAGGCCGCAGCCAGTGCATTTGGCGGGGTCCACACTGGGACAGAAAGTTCTCCATCCCCCCGTCTCATATTTTTCCGAGTTTCCCGGCTCGGTTATTACCGCTCCAGGCTTGAGTTTCATGAGATCACCGTCTCTTCAAATGCACGCTTGGCCGCGTTTATGTTTTTCTCGGCCAGCTTTCCGAACCTTTTTTCGATCACTTTTGCTATTGATTCCAGCGACACCACACCGGTGGCCTTGGCCAGGGCGCCGAGCATGGTGGTGTTTGTGATCGGGACACCTAAAGTTTCTATGGCAATCTTTGTTGCATCCACAATCGCGATTTTTTTCCCCTTGAGATTCTCCGGAGCTTTTTTGGAGTTCAGGATAACTATTCCCCCGGGGCTGAGCCCCGCCGCCACGTCGACGGATTCGACCAAGGTCTGGTCGAGCACTACCACATAATTGGGCCGGTAAACCTGCTCGTGGGTGCGAATTGGCCGTTTGTCGATGCGGGTGAAGGCCACCACAGGTGCACCGCGCCTCTCCGCACCGAAGAAGGGAAAAGCCTGACAGTAGTTGCCCTCGAGAAAGGCGGCCTCTGCCAAAAGGCGCGCCGCAGTGACAGCGCCCTGACCTCCCCTGCCGTGGAATCTTATCTCTATCGTGAGAATCCCCTTCTTTAAGAAGACTTACCGTTTCCCTATAAATTTTAATCGGTTGCTGGATTCGGGAGGATAATCAGCCCAATATTTTTTGGTTCACTTTGGAAAAATCAGTTTTGTTTTTCTGCAGCGGATTTGGCGGGAAAGATAAAATAAATTCGCTTGGCAGCGCTGGTTTGCGGAGGGTTTCAGCTGTTGAGGGCATCTCGGGAAAAGATTGCAGCCAGTGATCGATTTTGGCCTCAATTTCTCAGACCAAGTCGCGATTTTCCGAAATCGATAAATACGGGCCAGTTGCAGTTTAACGTGGGGATTCTTCTTGGCTAAAAAGGGAGAAAAATATCAGTGTGAGAAATGCGGGGTTGTCGTTTCAGTTGAAGACGAGTGTGGATGTGCGGTTTGTGATCTGATCTGCTGTGGCGTGCCGATGAAAAAAGTCACCGCGCCGGCTAAAAAAGCGAAGAAAAAGTAGTTGTGGCACCCCCGCACGGCAAAATATTTTTTTGTTTTTTATTCACCGGTCAGAGTTTTTAAGCTCGTTCGGGGCATCAGCATCCTCAAAGGCAGCGTCTGAAAGGATTAAAATGCCAAGAAGGATAAAATAAAGTGGTGAAAAAATGAAAAAGGCGTCAAAGGAATTGCTGGACCTGTTAAACGATGCGATTGCCAGAGAATTGCAAGTTTCGATACAGTACATGTGGCAGCACGTTATGTGGGGCGGAGTGAAGGGATTTGCCGTAAAGGACGAGCTTAAAAAAATAGCCATAGTTGAGATGAAGCATGCGGAAAAGATAGCCGAAAGGCTTTACTACCTCGGAGGCACACCCACGACCAAGCCGTCCCCCATCGTTGTAGGCAAGACCCTCAAAGAGATGATTGCTCAAGACGTAAAGGATGAGGAGAATGCTATCGAAATGTACAAAAAGATAATAGACTTGGCGAGAAAAGAGGGCGACGAAGTGACCAACCTGATCTTCAGACACATCCTTGAGGATGAGGAAGAGCACCACGATACCTTCACCACGCTGATGGAAGAAATCTAAGGGCAGTGATTGTTTGGGTCCAGCGCAGGAGCATTGCTGGGGCAATTTTTTTATGCCCCAACTTAATGCTCATTTTATCATGGGGCCAAGAAATCTTTTTCCCATTCTGGCGGCAATTGTAATTGAAAATGAGTGAGATCATGAAAATGAAACATGTCGAGGGAAGAAAAAGAGGAAATGTGGTTCTTTATGCGCTGAGCACTTGCGTTTGGTGTAGCAAAACCAAGAAGCTTTTGGACAGCCTTGGTGTCGATTATTTTTATGTGGACGTTGATCTCCTAGAAGGTGAAAGCAGAAGAGAAGCGTTGCAGGAAATGGATCGGTGGAACCCGCGGAGGTCCTTCCCAACGATTGTGATTAACAATAAATGTATTGTTGGCTTTAAAGAAGATGAGATAAAAGAGGCGCTGGGATTTTGAGCGTCGAAGTGAGCCCTGAAAGCATTGACAACCTTTACAACAAGTTGAAGAGAGAGGCGGAGGCAGCCGGCTACCACCTCAACAGCGATGTTGAGTTTGCCAAGAGCCTGGTGAAAGGCCTGCTGGTAAATGAGCAAAGATACGGATATTGGGCCTGTCCGTGCAGGCTGGCGGCCGGCAAGAAGGAGGAGGACCTGGATATAATCTGCCCCTGCGATTACCGGGATGCTGATTTAAATGAGTATGGGGCCTGCTATTGCGGCCTTTACGTGTCCCAGAAAGTGCTGGAGGGGGAGAAGAGGGTCGAGTCAATACCGGAAAGACGGCCGCCACGGGAGGAGCGGGAACGGGCAAAGCTGGTGCCCGTTTCTAGGGAGATCTCCGGCCTTCCTCTTCCCGTATGGCGATGTGTCGTTTGTGGCTATTTGTGCGCCCGGGAAGAGCCGCCCGAGGTCTGCCCCATTTGCAAGGCGAAAAAGGACAGGTTTCAGAGGTTCTTGTGAGTTAAGCACGGGTTGGCGCCGGAAGATTGTTCAGGCGGCGGGATTATTTTTCAATCCTGATGGCCTTGGTCGGACAGTTGGTTTCGCAGGCGAGGCACTTGATGCAGTCGGATTCTCTCGCCGGGTCAGATTTTCTGTTTGAGGTGGGATGTCCTTGGACCTCAACCATGTCAAATACATTGACTGGACAAACCTCGGAACATATTGCATCGCCGTTGCATATGTCCCAGTCGACAGCCACCGAGGTGCCGTGAATTCCCAGCTCTTTCGGCGGGTTAACCGGACCCCACACGTCATGCCCTGAATGTGTCCCGACTTTTTTCCTCTTCGCCCTAAAATCCGGGTCAATTGGCATAGAGGTAATTTCTCTGGCTTGTATTTAAGCCTTGGTTTAGATGAATTCTTGAAGGGCTTTTTTTATCGACGGTATCGGCTTTTCCTCGGCGAGAATTCTTTCGCCCAGCAGCTGTTTCTCGTAAGTTTCCCTTTCCACACGATAGAAGATCCCTATCGGTATTCTTTCCACCTCGCTCGCCCTTTCCCAAGCGGCAGAGAAGTTTGTCACGTCATGTCCTTCCTTGTTGAGATCATATATCTTTGGCAGGTATTTTTCCTTGATTGGGTTGAAGGTCACACACTCCTGAATGACGTCAATGAAGCTAAAGCCCCGGTGTCTGACGGCCTCCATCAGTATTGACCTGAGATGCCTTGGGTCTCCCGAGAATCCGCGGGCCACGAAGGTGGCCCCGCAGGAGAGCATGAGGTGCAGCGGGTTAAGGGGGGCTTCAAAACTTCCCTTTGGAGCGGACTTTGTCCTGAATCCCCTCTTGGTGGTTGGAGTCACCTGCGACGTCGTTAGGGCAAAAACTTCGTTGTCGTGTACGACAAGGGTCATGTTCAGGTTTCTCCTCGCCGCGTGGACGACGTGGCTGATTCCTTCGGCGTAGGCGTCACCGTCGCCAGAAAAAGCGATGATCTTTAATCTCTGGTTGGCAACCTTTATTCCCATCGCCGGCGGTACCGTCCTCCCATGAAGGCAGTAGAAGCTGTTGACCCTGATATAGTCGGATATCTTGCCGTGGCATCCAACTCCGGAGAGAATTACGATTTCCTCGGGCCTTGCTTCTCCGGAGTTCACCAGCTCCGCCAACACCTGTTTGACCGCAGCCAGTATTCCGAAATTATTGCAGCCGGGACACCAGGTATTTTTCGCGGGGCTGTCGAAATCCCTCATTTCCACCCAAATGCCTCCTTTATTTTTTCCGCCAGAGAAACTGGGTCAAAGGGCCTTCCATCGTTTTTGAGAACCGCCTTTTTGATGCGGAAGCCGGTTTGTTCTGTTATCAGTGACCCGAGCTGTCCAGTGAGGTTGCCCTCCACCAACAAAACATCCCTTGCCTTGCTGAGGTGTCGGGAAACCTCCCATTCCGGGAAAGGACTTAGGTAAATGATCTGCAGAAACTTTAACGGCCTGTTGACGAGGGACATCGCCTCTAGGATTGCTCCCTTGGTGGAGCCCCACGCCACCACAAGATTTTCAGCTGCCGGGTCGCCGTGGATTTTCACCGTCTCCCTTCCCTTGAGGTCCAGAATTATCGACGAAAGCTTCCGTAGCCTTTTTTCCTGCATTTTCTGTATACCATCCGCGGTTTCTTCAGCGTATCCGTACTCATCATGTTCATAGCTGGTGACCTTGACGACGGCGCCTTTCTGGCCGGGAAAGGCAAGTGGCGAAACTCCGCTGGCGGTGAACCTATATCTTCGGTATTCCTCCTGTCCCATGGCAAACTCAGGTGGCTCCACTGCTACTTTGTTCTCGTCGATCCCGATGCTCATGTAGCTCTCCAGCAGATGTTTGTCCACCAGAACTATGGCCGGTGATTGATACTTCCAGGCGAGGTTCATGGCCTCACCAGTTTTCACGAATGCTTCCTCCGGATCCCCGGGTGCCACCGCGATGCGTGGAAACTCCCCGTGACCGGCGTTGAGCAAGAACTTTAAGTCGGCCTGCGCGGTGTAGGTGGGCGCCCCAACGGCCGGAGCAACCCGTTGCCCCACAACGAAGACCACCGGTATTTCAGCCTGACCGGCCATGCTAAATGCCTCCTGCATCAGGGCAAAGCCGCCGCCAGCGGTGCCGACCATTGTTCTTACCCCCGCATAGGCCGCGCCCAGCGCCATGTTGGCTACCGCAATTTCATTTTCTGGATGGATCAACAGGATGCCGAGTTCATCCTGGGCTGGCCCGAGGTAGTTCAGGATGGCCGTTGAAGGCGTCATGGGATAGGTGATGTAAAGCTTCATCCCCGCCTTGACCGCTCCAAGGGCCAGGCTCTCTGCACCCGAGATTAATGGGGTGGGGTCACGTTTGACTGGCTCGACCTTCAGAATCGGCTTGAAATTTTTTGCGGCGAATTCGTATCCCCTTTTTACAAGCTCAATATTTTTGGCTGCCTTTTCACCATAGGCTCGGTTGATAACTTCTTCAACGACGCTTAATGGGACCCCATAGAGGCTGGCGATGGCACCGATCATTGCTGAGTTTTTCATGATGGAAATGCCGCCCACCTCTTGGACCATGGTGGTGAGCGGTATCGGCAAAGGTTCGTGGGGTCCCTCGTACTTAGCCGCGCCCTCGTCGTAGAGAACGCGACCGTCTCCCGTCAGCTCTTTCTGGTGCCTGGCAATGGTGTCCTGGTTAACTGCGGCGATGAGTTCCACGGACTCCCGATGATGCCAAATCTGCCTGTCCGCCGCCCTTATCTTGCAGAAGTTATGGCCTCCCCGAATGAGCGAGCCGTAGTCGTTTATCACGAAGGCGTAAAGGCCCAATCGGTTGAAGATTCTACCGATGAGTTCAGCCGCCCTCATCATTCCGTCTCCGGCTTGCCCGCCGATGAGTAAAGAGACCTCTTGCATGGTATCAATAACGCCATTAACTTGGTTAGGATTTCTAAAAACCTTTTGATTTACTTTTCACCCGTCCGACAGCAGCGCCGATTGATAAATTAGGCTTACCTAAAGAATTTAAATGAGTTAGGATTACCTAATTACTGATGATTATGACCTGTCACCAGTTTAAATCGGATGTTTCTAGGCTGTCATCCTCGGAGGAGGAATACCTGGAGGCGATCTATCGGCGGCAGACGGAAGCCGGAGAGCAGGCCAAGGTGAAGGACCTAGCGAAGAGCCTAGGCGTCAAAGAACCCAGCGTGGTGCAGATGCTGAACAAGCTGAGAAACAGGGGCCTGGTCACCTACGATCGCTCGGGCGCGATGCTCACCGAAAGGGGCAGGGATCAGGCCTTTAAGGTGGTAAGGCGTCACAAGCTGGCCGAGCGCCTGTTGTGCGATGTCTTCGGGCATGAGCTCCCCGGTGTTCACGAACACGCCTGTGAGCTGGAGCACGTCCTCGATGATGAACTGACGGAAAGAATTGACGCGATGCTCAAAAAGCCCGCCACCTGCCCGCACGGTGGGGCGATACCGCGAACGAAGGACAACTCCATTCATAGGGAGGGGCAAAGTCTGGTGAATCTTGAATGCGGTGAAAGTGGCACGGTGGTGACCATCCCCGAGGAAAGGGAGACGGTGGAACGTCTGGTGGCTTTAAACATTCTTCCCGGGTCACGGGTCAGGGTTGTGGGAAAGCTACCGCGCGGAGCGGTCATAGTTCAGTGCGGTAAGACCGAGGTTGCGCTCAGCCGTGAAATCGCGTCTAGGATAATGGTGAGCCGTGGCCGCGGCGGAGCCGGCGCCCGATGTCGGAGAGGCAGGGGTTGGCGGGCCTGATTTTTCGGTGAAATCCATGCCAGAGGAAAAATCAAAATCAGAGATAGTCGTGGCGCTTGCCGGGACCCCCAACGTTGGCAAGAGCGCGATCTTTCACCAGATCACCGGCGCGGATGTGATCATTTCCAACTACCCAGGAACCACCGTGGAGATGCTGGAGGGGCGAGTGAGGCACGGAAATTACGATGTCAGAGTAATTGACCTTCCGGGCGTCTACTCGCTCGGGGCGCTGTCGGAGGATGAACTGGTTGCCCGCCGCGCCATTCTGGAGCAGGAGCCGGACGTCATCGTGAATATTGTGGACGCCTCCAATCTGGAGCGGAGCCTCTATCTAACCCTGCAGCTGATGGAGCTGGGTCGCCCGATATTGATATTGCTGAACATGTACGATGTGGCCTTGGCAAAGGGGTTGCGGCCCAGCCCGGAAAAACTTTCGAAGAAGCTCGGCCTGCCCGTGATCGCCACCGTCGCCACGAGAGGGGAGAATGTGGCAAGGGCCTTTGATGAGGCCATAAAAGTTGCCGAGAAGAGGACCCGGCCCAAAAAACGAATACCTTTGAGCAGGGAAACGGAGAAGGCGATAGCGGCGTTGGCCGAGGAGATTAAAAGAACTCTGGTGAAAATCCCCTTTGGTCTATCTCCCAGAAACCTCGCCATAAAACTCCTTGAGGGGGATGAACATCTCGTCCATGCCGTGGCTGATCTTCCAGAAAGCGAAAGCGTTTTGAAAAAGGCGAGAACGCTGGCGAGAAATATAGCGCGAAGGTACGGTGAACCGTCCGTCTACAGAATTGCTCGCGAACGGCATGGAATCGCGGCCATGATCTCGCGCGAGGTGACGGAGCAAATTACGGCCAAGCCCAGGCTGGTGCAGCGTTTGGATGATATCACCTCAAGTGTTAAAACAGGAATTCCAATAATGGTCGCTGTTTTTGCTGTTTTGATTCTGATGTTGATCTACATCGGTGGCTTTCTCGAGGGGCTGCTGGTGGGCTCCTGGGAGGCATTTGTCTCTCCCAGTTTACATGCTCTGTTTGACGGACTGGGTGAGGTGGGCCGGGTACTCGACATTGGGATCAACCAGGGGATTTCCGGAATTTTGGCGGTTATGATCCCCTACATCCTTGTTTTTTTCTTAGTCTTTGCTCTGCTTGAGGATGTGGGATATCTTCCGCGCATGGCTTTCGTGATGGATTCAGCCATGCACAGGATAGGACTTCACGGACGCGCCGTTGTTCCGATGCTGGGTGGTTTTGGCTGCAATGTCCCGGCCATCATGGCCACCAGGGTCTTGACGACGCGGCGGGAAAGGTTGATTGCCAACTTTCTCATCACGATGGTCCCCTGCTCGGCCAGAACCGCCGTAATTCTGGGCACAGTTGGCTTTTTCTTAGGGATTCAATATGCGCTGGTAATTTACGGCATCGTCTTGTTTCTGATTTTTCTCGTCGGCCTGCTCCTCAACCGTTTGCTGCGCGGTCAGGTGTCCGGCATGATCATGGAAATGCCTCCTTTACGTCGACCCATGATCGGGCCGCTGTTGAGCAAGACTTGGATGAGGATGAAACACTTCGTTTATTTTGCCACCCCGCTCCTGCTCCTCGGCAGCCTAATCATCGGGGCCCTTCATGTTTTCGGGCTGCTGACCGCGATAGCTGAGCCTCTGGCACCGCTGACCACGGGATGGCTGGGACTGCCGGCAATCACCATCGTTTCGCTCCTCTACGGTTTCATCAGAAAGGAGGGGGCGCTGGTGCTGCTGGTGACGATAGCTGGAACCTCAGACCTGCTGCAGTTCATGACGCCGCTGCAGCTGTTTGTTTTTGCCCTGGTGGTGACGATCTACGTGCCCTGTTTGGCCACGGTGGCCGCGCTGAGGCAGGAACTCGGGTGGAGAGATGCGGCGATGATAACGGTTGGCACCTTTCTCATCGCCCTGCTCGTTGGTGGGGCCTTCTATCACCTGAATCCCCTCCGGCTTTAGGGACCCCGATTGTGGCAAGTCTTATTATGTGTTAATGAACACAAACTATTGGTCCCATGAGATGTAGATGGTGCTGGCGAGGATATGAACCGGGGAGCCAGATGAAACTCAGATATTTGGGTTATTTACCTCAACCCTTGATCTTTGTTCCCGTTTTTCCGGTGGTCCCCCGGCAGCAACGGCGGGACGATTAACATGACTTTTGACGAGTCCCCGCGTTTAACATATCTTGAGGGCTTGATTCAGGAGGATGTTGCCAAGCGGATGAATGTTTCCCGTGGGACAGGCTGGCGTTGTTTGGAGAGCGCCAGAAAAAATGACCCGCAAGGTGGTTGAACGATGTCCTCTGCCAGTTACTCCCAAAACCCATCAGGAAAAGTAGCCGGCAACTTGGCCCCCGTGGATGAGATGAGGCTCACGGTTTTGGTCGAGGACAAGGTGAACCCGGAGAAACCTGGCCTTATCGCCAAGCACGGCCTCTCCTTTTTCATTGAACTGAAATCATCGGGGCAAACATGGAATTTATTACTAGATACCGGTCCCGCGGCCGACCCACTTCTGCAGAATGCTAGAAAACTTCGCCTCGACTTAAGAAAGGCCAGTCACGTTGTGCTCAGCCACGGACACTATGATCATACGGGAGGGTTATTGGGATTTCTAAATTTTGTTGAGACAAAGGTCCCGATAATACTACACCCAGATGCCCTGAAACCAAAATTCTTGGTCAAGAAGAGAGGACTTAAGAAGATTGGCTTGCCTTTCCGAGAAATGGAGCTGGAGGAGGCGGGAGGAGTCTTGGCCCTGAGGCGGGATCCATTTTCACCCCTGCCCGGAGTTTTGGTGAGCGGTGAGATACGGAGAGAGGTCCCGTTTGAGGTTGTCAAGGGATTTAGGACGATGGAAGGTGGTACACTGGTGAAGGATGAGATGCTGGATGACCAGGCGCTTTTTGTCTCGTTAAGGGACAAGGGGCTGGTGGTCATCACCGGTTGTGCCCATGCAGGAGTGGTCAACACCATAAGACAGGCGCGGCGTTTAACTGGAGCAGCCAGGATCCATGCCGTTGTCGGCGGGTTTCACCTCTTCAACGCGAGCACGAGGAGGATAATGGCCACCGTGAAGGAGTTCCAGAAAATTGGTGTTGAGCATCTGATGCCGTGCCACTGCAGCGGGAGGAGGGCGGTAGCCCGCTTCGTCAAGGTTTTCGGGGAAAGATGTCAAAGGCTCAGGACCGGCGATTCCGTTATTTTTTAACTCCGGCATCCTTAAATTTAGGTAAATCCTAAATTTTTCCGTTGATCGCAATGGTGAAAGTCACCGTAACGGAAAATGAGGCTAGGTATCTGAAGCTGATATATAGGAAGCAGGTTGAGGATGGTTCCCTGGTTGGGACCACAGATTTGGCTAAGTGGCTCAGGGTCAGGCCGGCGACGGCGACAGAGGTGATCCAAAATCTTTCCCGGAAAAACATGCTGAAGTACCGACCCTACCACGGGGTTGAGCTGACGGGAAAAGGGATTAGAGAGGCGCGGAAACTGCTGAGAAAACACAGGATACTGGAACGCCTTTTCTTCGATTTTTTGAAATACGACGTCCGGAGGTCATGTGCCGAAGCGTCGAAAATAGACTATCATGCTTCCATGGATTTCATCAACGATATCTGCCGGGCCTACGGACATCCGGACCAGTGCCCCTGCCAGAAGACCATCTTCTCCGACCCGCTCTGTGAAAAAAGGCGTTAGGATGAAGTGATCCGAAATGCTGGAAATTTTCTGGATATTGCTGGCAACGTTTGTTGTCAGCTTGATCTCCTTCATCGGCGCCGTGACCCTGGTCCTGTCGGAAAACTTGTTGAAGAAGATCCTGCTGGCTCTGGTGGGCTTCGCGGCCGGAGCGCTGATCGGCGGCTCCTTTTTACATCTGTTGCCGGAGTCGATAGAGAGAAGTGCGGCCGGGGACCTGAACCTCGTCTTTTACACGACGATAATCGGCTTCATCCTCTTTTTTGCCCTGGAGAAGCTGCTCTGGCGGCACTGTCACGAAAGGTCCTGCCCGATCCATGTCTTTGCCTATCTTAACTTGGTCGGCGATGGGGTGCACAACTTCATTGACGGGTTGATCATGGCCGCCGCCTATCTGACCAGCTTTCCGCTGGGGTTGACCACCACCATGGCAATTGCCGCGCATGAGGTCCCGCAGGAGCTGGGGGATTTCGGTGTTTTGGTCTACGGCGGTCTCAAACCGCGCCGGGCCTTGGCCTTGAATTTTGTGACCGCGTTGTCCGCCGTTGCCGGAGGGGTTCTGGGTTACTACTTCCTCCATCTGCTCGGGAACATGATGATTTTTCTGCTGTCCTTGGCTGCTGGCGGGTTCCTCTACATCGCGGCCTCCGACCTGATTCCGGAACTGCATAAGGAGAAGAGCACGCTGAGAACCGGTGTTTCCTTCATCACTTTTCTCATGGGAATCATTTTGATGCTGGTCATGAAAACCTTTTTCGGCGGTTAAAATATGGACAAGTGCTTTTTCAGGCTGAGTTTGCTAAGGACCTTTTGGTGAGGACGGTCCTGATGGAGGATTCCGTGGTGATGGCTGCTTCAAATGGCTGGGGAGAAAAATGAGAAGCCAACATCGCGATGTGGTTTATGGTCCGGTTTCCTCTTGGCGGCTGGGAAGATCACTTGGGGTTGATCCCATTTGTCAAGAGAGGAAGGTGTGTTCTTTTGATTGCATCTACTGTTCGCTGGGAGCAACGGAAGAGAAGACAGTTGAGCGGAGAGTTTTCGTTCCCGCCCGGCAAGTTGCTCGTGCCCTGAAGGATGCCTTGGGAAAGGTTGAAGCAGACGTGGTGACCTTTTCAGGAACTGGGGAACCAACACTGGCGCAGAACCTCGGCGAGCTGATTGAGGTGGCCAGGGAAACCTCCGGGCTGCCTGTGGCGGTTTTGACAAATTCCTCGCTTAAAATCAGGAAGGACGTGAGGGAGGATCTGGCTAAAGCCGACATCGTCAAGGGCAAGTTGGATGCTTCAAACGAGGAACTATTCCTGGCGGTGAACCGGCCCCATGCGGAGATAAGTTTTGAAGGCGTGGTTTCTGGTCTCAAAAAGTTTCGGGCCGAGTTCCGGGGCAAATTTCAGCTGGAAGTAATGTTTGTTCCCGAGAACATGGCTTTCTCTCAGGAAATTGCCAAGGTTGTCAGGTCGATTAATCCCGACGAAGTTCAGATAAATACCCCTCTCAGGCCAAGCCAAGTCAGGCCACTTACCTCTCAGGAGCTGGAAATTGTGCAGAGGAGCTTCAGCGGGATGAACCTGCGTTCGGTCTACCGCTCCGAGAAGCCGCTGGTGGAGAAATCCATCGGCGAACACAAAATTAGGCGGCTCAAAAGATCTGATTAAAGATATTGTGCCGTTCTCAGGAAGCACCACGATCGGTCAATCTTCCCCAATTGTTTTGAAGAAGGATATGGTATTTCAACTCCAGTCAAGCATTGAATAATGAAGAATCTCAGTCGGGTGGAAACACGGAAGGAAAGCCGCTTGCCGGAGACGTCTGGGCCGATGTTCTTTCCTCTCAAAAGGAGGAGATCAACGGTTACCACATTTACAGAAGGCTGTCGGAATCGGCTAAAGATCAGCGCATTAAAGGGATTTTGAGCCAGATAGCGGACGATGAACTTAAGCACTACAATTTCTGGAAGAATTACACGCAGGTTGAAGTAAAGCCGAGCAAGCTAAGGGTCTGGTTTTACTTTTTAATTTCCAGGCTTTTGGGCATAACTTTTGGTTTGAAGTTAATGGAAAACGGTGAGGTGCGGACCCAGCTGGTTTACGACAGGTTATCCAAGTTCATCCCTGGTGTCAAAGATATCCTGAGAGAGGAAGAGAACCACGAAGACCAGCTCATCGATTCAATCAAGGAGGACAGGCTGGAGTACATTGGCTCGATAGTTTTGGGTTTAAACGATGCGCTGGTGGAATTGACCGGGGCGCTGGCGGGGTTTGCCTTTGCTTTCCAGAACAGCAGATTGGTGGCCGTTGCCGGGTTGATCACGGGAATAGCTGCCTCTCTTTCCATGGCCGCCTCTGAATATTTGTCGACCAAGGCGGAAGACGGTGGAAGGCATCCGGCTAAGGCGGCGATTTACACGGGCGTGGCC
>LQMQ01000042.1 GCA_001515205.2 Candidatus Hadarchaeum yellowstonense | reverse complement strand
TTCGAAAGAGAGTTGTCCGGAAAAATCTCTTAAATAAACTTTTAACCCCGGCTTTAAAAAAGCGCTAAAATTGCCCCGATTACTTTATAAAACTTTATAAGAGCTTCTCTTGCTTTATTTAAACAAAAAAAATTTAAGTTAGGCCTTTAGAGCTCTATATATGAGCAGAAGATCATACTTCTTCGCCCTTGCCGCGGTGTTGCTCTTCAGCCTCTGTCTTCAGGCAGCGGCTCAGGAGAACTTTGCCAGAGTTCGTGGCACCGTTTACTACTGGTACAACCTCGAGCCGCTGAAAAACTCCATTGTTACGGTGAACAGCACCCCGGAACAAACCTATGTGGCCAGGGACGGGGAATACTCCTTTAGCCTCCCTCCGGGAACCTACACGATCACCGCGCGTTATTACCGGGACAACGTTCTGCTGTACTTTGCCGAGGAGAATTTGGTCATTCCTGAAATTGGCGGCGATTATGTGGTCGATCTGATAGCTTTCCCCTTGTTTGAGGATACTGAGATGCCCGAGGAAAACGCCCTGATACCTCCCCTTGAAACCTATGAAAGCGAAAATGTTTGGCTCGTTTCGGCGGCAGTGGCATCTCTGATCCTGGTTTTAGCTTTAGCTGTTGTTTACTATCTGAGGAGCCGCCGCAAAAGGATGCCTGAACCGGCCCCGGCCAGGCCAGCGCAGGAGCCAGTTAAATACGTGGGCCTGCCCGAGGACCTCCAAGATATAATTGACCGGGTGAGGGGGGCCGGCGGCAGGATCACCCAGCTTGAGTTGCGAAAGAGTTTGCCCTACTCCGAGGCCAAGGTCAGCCTGATGCTGGCGGACCTGGAGAGCAGAGGCTTGATTCGCCGGATAAAGAAGGGCCGGGGCAACATCATAATTTTGAAGGAATAGTTCGCGATTTTTTGGCAGAGGGGTGGAACTAAAGGTTAAAATTAACGATTGTTTCAGATTATTTGGGGCAGCTAATGGTGACCCGCGGAATAGTCATCGGGCGTTTTCAGCCTCCCCATCTGGGGCATCTGGAAATTTTCAAAAGGATACTCCGTGAAGTGGACGAGCTGATAATCGGCGTCGGCAGCGCGCAGGAGAGCCACACCCTGGAGAACCCCTTCACGGCAGGTGAACGCGTGCTGATGCTGGTGAGGGCCCTGAGCGAGGCAAAGATTGACCTAGCGCGCGTTCACATCATACCGATTCCCGATGTCCATAACAACGCCATCTGGGTTTCTCACGTGGTTTCCCTTTCTCCTCCCTTTCAGGTGGCCTACTCGGGGAACCCCTTGGTGAGGAGGCTTTTCAAGGAAGCCGGCTTCAAGACCCGGGCCCCGCCCATGATAAAGCGCAAGGAATACTGGGGTCATGAGATCAGAGACCGGATGATAAACGGCGGGGATTGGGAGAGCCTCGTGCCCAAGGCCGTGGTTGAGGTCATGCGAGAGATCAAGGCGGTGGAGCGGCTAAAGGAGCTATCCAAAACGGATTATTTGCTGGGATAAATCCTTTTCAAAGTTTGATCGCGTTGATCTCGCTAAGGTCGGAGAGGTCGTTCATCTTCACCTGCCCCTCCGAAATGGTGTACAACACGTTGTCTATGTAGAGAGATCTTATGACGAAGCTGGCCGGATCCAAGATCGGCTCTTTTTCCGCGGGGTCTGCGTGGGAGATTCTCCCCCTCAGCTTCAGCCCCTCAGCGAGTGAGATGTCGAAGACACAGGCGCCCTGCCAGTCCCACGTTCCCGCTTCAACCAGAGTTATCGGAATCACGAGCAGGTTCCTGGAACGGCTGAATAAAAAGGCCCGGTGATCGCTGAGGGCGTAGGAATCGGTTCCCCTCTCCCCGATGATGTATTTGGAAATCACCTTAGGATTCTCAGGATCGCTCACGTCGAAGAGGGCCAGCTTGACACCCTGGTAAAGAGCAAAGTCGCCATCGGGGGATTCTGTCGTCTCCTTCCCCAGACCGATGAGGTGTGTTTCATCGTAGGGGTGCAGGTAGTCGGAGTAGCCGGGTATCTTAAGTTCTCCTAGGACCTTGGGGTTGCCCGGGTCGGAGAGGTCAATGACAAAAAGAGGGTCGACCTTTACAAAGGTCACGAGATAAACGCGGTTGCCCATGAATCTGGCCGAGTATATCCTTTCCCCCGGCGCAAGCCCCTCAATCTTTCCCGCGAGGCTGAGATCCTCGTTGAGGATGTAGATGTTGTTCTTGGCGTTGCCGCTCCAGACATCTCCGGTCGTGGTCGCTATTCTGAAATAACCGTTGTGCTCATCCATGGAGAACTGATTTAAGATTTGACCCGGGACTTCCCCGGTGTAAAGGTACTCAATCCCGCCCGCTGATATCGACATTTTGTGGATTGTTGTGTTGGTTATCCACTCCTCCTTTCCCTGAGCGTTGCTGGTTCTTCCGCTGGTGTGGGTTATGTAGATGTTGCGGGGTGAAACGTACATGCAGCCCGCCTGTGTGGTCAGAAAGACCTTTTCCTCGGCAAGCTTTCCCTCTTGAACATCTATTGCCGCAATGGTAGCAAAGACGTAGGGATAGTAAATGTTGTCAAAGTAATAAATATCGGTCGCGGGGACTATTTTTGTCTCGTTGTTGGTGGAAATCCAGGGAAGGACGATGTTTTCGTTTTCATAGACGATGGCCATGTTGGTGATGAGATAGACGTAGTTGTTTATCATTCTGGAGCTGAAGTAGCCGCCGCTGATCTCCATTTTGCTCAGCAAGGCCGGTGTTTCCCTGTCGGTGATATCGTAGACTTCTACCAGCGTCAGCTCAGGATATCTGAGGTACATTAAATCGGTTTTTATCGAGGGCAGGACCTGGTTCCCCCAGACCGCCTCAAAAACGATCAGCCTGTCTTTATTGATGAACATCTCGAGAGGAGTTCCTTCCAAAGTGATCATGGATAGAATCTTGGCGCTGGCGGCGGGATTGGCCAAGAGGACAACAATTCTTCCCCTCGACAGCACATAGAGATAGGTGCCGTCCGTTTTGACGATATCCGCCTCATCGACGCCCTCCACTTGAACATTGGTGGTTGAGTAGTCGTCAGCAATGCCCGCCGAGCTGTCGCCAATGTCGAGGGTGAAATCCGATCCCTCAGCGGCCTTGCCCAAGGAGAATACCGGGGGAAGAACGGTGAAGATTCTTACTCCGCCGCCGTCCTGTGAGCCGACGAAGTTTTCCAGTTCTTGGTAGGAAGAAAACTTTTTCGGGTAGTTTCGGTTCCAGTCTCCTGATGTCCTAAAGAATGCCAGCGTGACGGGGTTGGCAAGAGTGGCTATGGTGATTGCTATCACGGCAAGCGCTGGGAGATAAGTTTTCGCCGAGTTCCGTCCTTGGACAAAGTAAAATAAACCGACAGGGACGATGATCGCCATCCAGATCCAAGGAATCAGATATTCGCTTCTGGCAAAGGTGGCGACCAAAGTTCCCGACAACAGCAACGCGAGGGTGGCTGGCATCAGCCATTTTTTCATTTTTATTCCACCGATGGGATCTCATCGGAACTGAAATATAAATTAAGTTTCAAATGAGAAACAAAATTTTGTCTGCCTTAAAATCATTGAGGCAGTAGTTCAAGGCTCAAGTGATGCAACCCCTGTGCCGATCAGAATGTGAAAGTTTAAGGCGTCAGAGTAAAAGTTTTTGTGATTTCCAGGTTGAAGTTATACGTTTGCTTTGGCTGGTTAACCCGTCACCGTTAACCTGAAAGTTTCGGAGGGGCAATTTTCCCAAGGGCGCATATAGCTAAACCTGATTTCACCCGCCCCGATGATTTTTATTTTAAACAGGTGGGTGCCGCCAGTTCCCAACAGGTTATCCCCGGAAGGGATGAATTCATCCTCTAGGATTTGCCCCACCATTTTATCGATTTCGGGGCTCCACGCGTAACCCGTGCTCGGATTTTCTGGTAGCGCCACAGTGATCACAGTTCCGGGAGCAAGCGCTAGAATCCTGCCGTTGTCAGCGGGGCCGAATGAGGTGATTTCACCGTTGGCCTTGCCGAAGAGGGCTAAACTGACAACCAAAACAATTGACACGATGGCATATGTTGTGAATAATCCAATTTTTCTCTTAAGGTTCCGGTTCATGGTTTAATTTTTCATTTTTCCTGCTTTTTAAATTAAGTTTCATCAAAGAAACATAATTTAATAGGTTTCAAAAATGCAATTTATTCAGTGGTTGAAGTGCGCAGGCTGATTTCAGGAATTCTGATCGGTTTGGTAGCCTTTGGGGCAGCGTTGGGAGCGTCCTATTTGGTTTTAGATCAGCTGTTCGGCCGGGAACAGGTTTCCTATTCTACCCAGGTCCTGACGATCGAGGATTACGGTCGCAGAATAAAAACAGGTGACAACACTTTCAATGTGGAAAATGCAGAGTTGGTAACCGGAACCGGCAACGATAACTATTATCGCCTTCTCGTCGTCCCTGAATTCTATCTTGCGTCCCAGAAATCCGGTGAGACGGTCCCGCCTCCAGCTGTTAGGGAGGATGCTGGCAGCGCCTCTGGCCCCCGGTATTACATAAGCGTGCCGGCCGTCTCCTACGAGCAAGCGCTGCAGTCGGGGACACCAGTGCAGGTTTCTAACGTGACCGTGATCGAATCCAAGCCTGTCAACGCCCTGCCGCTGGCCGCCACTCTGGGTGCCGGGGTGGGGCTTTTGGCTGTGGCCATCTGGGTGGGTTACCGCCAGGCCTGGGGAGAGGCCACCTCCACCCTCCTGGAGCACGGTCTCCATGACATGACAGTGAGGGACGTTGAAATCGTGGGCTACATCATGGAGCGCGGGGAGTTCACGATACCGGAGCTGATGAAACTCTGCAACGCTTCGAAGATAACCGTCTGGCGCACCGTTCAGAGGCTGGTGGCCAAAGGCTTGGTGGAGCCAACCGATAAAACAAGGCTCTCCTCCAACGGCTTGGGCGGCCGAGGGAAGCCGAGCCGGATCTACCGCTACGTGGGAAAGCAGGATTCTGCTTTGAAATCAGATCCCAAGGCCACCTCATAGCTGGAAGAAGTATTTCTCCAAAGGCACTTTATTTCCCTTTATCTCCACGCCCTCCTGTTTCAGGAGTCTTGCCTTTTTCCAGGTTCCTCCAGTGTAGCCTCCGATCTCGCCGTCTGACCTCACGACCCGGTGGCATGGAATTTTTACGGGATAGGGGTTTTCAGCCAAGGCCCTGGCCACCGCCCGGTAGGCTTTTGGCTTCCCCATCGCCCGGGCGATTTCCTTGTAGGTCGTCACCTTGCCGCGCGGAATCTTTGACGTCAATTCCAGAACGCGGCGCTGGAACTCTCGCATACGATAGAAGGTCATCTTTCCCTTCTTATATCTGAAGCCACAATCTTTTTCTGATGATCGAAATTGATGGCTCGATGGGGGAGGGAGGCGGTGCCGTCCTGCGAACAGCGCTGGCGCTTGGGGCGGTCAGCGGGCGCGCGGTTCACATCTACAACATCCGGGCCAAGAGGGACAAGCCCGGGCTCCAGAGCCAGCATCTGCACGGCGTTGAAGCCCTGGCCAAGATCACCGGAGCCAAGGTCAGTGGAGCCACTCTCCAATCAACGGAGATAATTTTTGAGCCCAGGAAAATCAGCAGCGGTAGATATCACGTCGATATCGGCACCGCGGGCAGCACCACTCTTATTCTCCAGATAATCATGCCTGCCGCGGCCTTCGCCGACGGCCCGGTTGACATTGAGATCCGGGGCGGGACGGATAACCCCCTCGCGCCGCCCATCGACTATCTGAAAAATGTCACCCTCCCGTTTCTTCGCCGCATGGGCTACCGGGGCGAGGTCGAATGTCTCAGGCGGGGCCACTACCCCCGCGGCGGTGGTATCATCCGGGCCAAAATAGAGCCCGTGGAAAAGCTGCGGGCGGTAACCCTGGTTGATCCCGGAAGGGTGCTGAGGGTTGCGGGAATCGCCCACGCCGTGAGGCTGCCGGCGCAAATTGCCACCAGAATCGCCCACGCCGCCAGCTTGGAATTGATCAGATCAGTCTCGGCACCAGTGAACATTAAGACGGAATCCTATCCTCCCGAACAGGATCACCACCTTGCCCCCGGAGCCGGGATAACCATCTGGGCTGAGACGGAGCACGGGGCCATCATTGGCACCAGCGCCTTGGGCAGGCCGGGGAAACCCTCCGAGCAGGTCGGTCGGGAGGCCGCCCTGGACCTGATAAACCAGCTGAGGACCGGCATGGCATGTGACCGCTACCTCTCCGACCAGCTCATTCCTTATCTGGCCCTCGCCGAAGGCAATTCGGAGATAACCTGCGCCTCGCTCACCTCGCACACGCTCACCAATGTTGATCTGGTTCAGAAAATTCTGGGCGTGAAATTCCTCGTTTTTGGAGAGCTGAACCACCCCGGTCGAATAGCTGTTTCCGGCATCGGGTTCAAAAATCCTTCATCGGTAAAATCTTAATATCCGGAAGTTGAATTTAATCGAAAGTGTTGAGATGTGATGAAAATGGATTTTGAAAAGATGGAGCAAGCCAGGCGCGAGTACATAGAAAAGATGAAGGGCATTTCCCTCACCGATTTTGACCTGGATAAATGGGAGAAGATAAGGGAGAGCATCTATCCCCCGCGACGTTTGAATCTGGACGTGATCATAGATGACTCGACGCTGAGGGATGGTCTGCAGATGGCGGGATTGGTGAGCCCCCTGCCCGCCGATGCCGCGCGCATTGCAGAGTTTCTCAGGGACATCGGGGTGGAGAGGCTCGAGGTGTTGACCTACACCAAGTCGGACAAGGAAGCCATCAGGCTGATGCAGGATAAGGGAATGGGGGACATGATTGCGGCTTGGTGCCGGGCCTCCAAGGAGGACATAGACGCCGCCCTGCAGCTGGATTTCAAGCAGGTGGGAATTTCCCACCCGGTTTCCTACATCCACTTCGAGAAGTGGCCCGAGTTAACCCTGCAGGATCTGGTAAAGCGTGTGGCCGACGCCGTCGTCTACGCCAAGGACCACGGCCTGGATGTCTTTGTGCACGGTGAGGACAGCACCAGGGCGGACTGGGAGTTTGAGAAGTATTTCATCAACAGCGTGGCCGAGGCCGGCGCCAGAGTCTACCGCATCTGCGACACGATTGGTTGCGGTTCTGCCGATCCCAACGACCCGCTCCCGATAGGCATCCCGATGAAGGTGAGGAAGATAAAGGAGGAGACCAAGATCCCGTACCTCGAGATTCACGCCCATGATGATCTCGGAACATCATTGGAGAACACGATGGCCGCCATTCGTGCCGCCTCCGGGCTTTACGATAAGATCTACGTGAGTTCCACTTTTCTGGGCATCGGGGAAAGGTCAGGAAACGTGGAGACGGAGAAGGTTATCATGAACTGCTACCTGCACCACGGCATGAAGAAGTGGGAGCTGCGCTATCTCCGGGAGCTGACGATTTTCATGGCCTCGGCGCTGAAGTACAGCGTCCCCCTGAACAAATCCATCGTGGGGGACATGGCGTTTGCCCACGAGTCCGGCGTTCACATCCACGGCCTCATGGCGTCGCCGCTGACCTATGAGCTCTTCCCGCCGGAGCTCGTCGGGCAGAAGCGGACGATAGTGATCGGGAAGAGGTCGGGGAAGCACGGCATCAGGTTGAAGCTGGAGCAGTTAACGGGACAGAAGGTCTCAGAGGATGATCCCAGGCTGGCCAAGCTGGTGGACCTGATCCGGGACAAGTTCGTCTCCGGGCAGAGAAGATATCCGATAAAGGATTCCGAGTTCAGGTTCTTGGCGCAGCGGGTGGGATTTCAGTTGAGCTAGCGCCCGTGAGAGCGGTGGAAAGATGGGAAAGACGATAACTGAGAAGATCCTGAGCAGGGCCTCCGGACATGATGTCTCACCCGGCGACATCATCGTGGCCCCCATCGATGCCTGCGTGGCGCACGACGGCACGGCGCCGCTGGCCATCAGGGCCTTCCGCGAGATGGGGGCCAAGAAGGTCTGGGATCCGAGCCGCGTGGCCCTGGTCATCGATCACATCGCCCCGAGCTCTTCCGAGGGGACCTCCAACCTCCACATCATGATGAGGCAGTTTGCCGCGGAGCAGGGCATCAGGTTGTTTGACGTCGGCGAGGGCATCTGTCACCAGCTGATGCCTGAGAAGGGTTATGTCCTGCCCGGCCGCGTGATCGTGGGCGCCGATTCCCACACCTGCACCTACGGGGCCTTCGGCGCCTTCTCCACCGGCATCGGCTCCACGGAGCTGGCGGCGGTGCTGGTTTCCGGGAAGCTCTGGTTCAAGGTTCCCGAGACGATCAGATGTTTGATCAGCGGCAGGTTGCCCCAGGGGGTCTTGCCCAAGGATGTCATCCTGCACCTCCTGGGGTTGATCGGGGCCGACGGTGCCACCTACAAGGCGATCGAGTTCTCGGGAAGCACCGTGGCGGAGATGAGCGTTTCGGGAAGGATGACGCTCTGCAACATGGTGGTGGAGATGGGCGCCAAGAGCGGGATAGTGGAGCCCGACGAGAAGGTCCGGGAGTTCCTCAGGAGGAGGACGGAAGCTGAGGGCGAGTACTTGAAGAGTGACCCGGATGCCGAGTACTCGGACACCATCAGGGTTTCTGCCGAGGGGCTGGAGCCCCTGGTTGCCTGTCCCAGTTCTGTGGACAACGTTAAGCCGGTCAGGGAGGTGGAGGGTGCTAAGGTCGACCAGGTTTTCTTGGGCAGCTGCACCAACGGCCGGCTGGAGGACCTTTTGGAAGCCGCCAGGATCCTGAAGGGCAGGAGGGTCAAGGAGGGAGTGAGGATGCTGGTGATACCGGCGTCGCGCGAGGTCTACCTTGAGGCCCTGCGGATGGGACTGCTGCAGATATTTGCCGAGGCCGGCTGCTCGATTTACGGTCCCGGCTGTGGCCCCTGCCCCGGTGGCCATCTGGGCGTCCTGGGACAGGGCGAGATCTGCGTCTCGACGTCGAACCGGAACTTTGTGGGCAGGATGGGCAGCAAGGAGGCGCAGATCTACCTGGCCTCTCCGCTGACGGCAGCGGCCTCGGCGGTGACCGGGGAGTTGACCGACCCGAGGAGATTTCTGGGGGAAAGATCTTGACGATCAAAGGACAGGTCTGGAAGTTCGGCGACGCGGTGAGCACCGACGCGATCATCTCCGGGAAGTACAAGTTCAAGACCATTGATTTGGAGGAGCTATCCCAGCACGCCATGGAGACCCTGGTGCCTGATTTTGCTAAAAGGGTGAAAAGGGGCGACGTGATCGTGGCCGGTGAGAACTTCGGCTGCGGCTCCAGCCGGGAGCAGGCGCCCCTGGTCCTGAAGCACCTCGGGGTCGGCGCGATCGTGGCCAAGTCCTTCGCGAGGATCTTTTACCGGAACTGCGTTAACGTGGGCCTCCCCGTGGTGGAGTGCCGGGAGGCTCCCGACCGCACCAGGCAGGGGGACACGCTGGAGATAGATCTGAGGAAGGGGTTGGTGGTGAACCTGACCACCGGCGAGACCTTCCGCGCCAAGCCGATGCCGGAGTTCCTGCTGCAGATGCTGGAGGACGGCGGGCTGGTGGAGCAGTTCAAGAAATACGGTGAGTTCAGGTGGAGCACGTTGTCACGCTGATCAACGGGGACGGTGTTGGCCCCGAGGTCATGGCCGCGGCCAGAAGGTGCATCGAGGCCACCGGGGTGAGGATAAGGTGGGAGGTCGTCGAGGCCGGAGCCGAGGTGATACCCAAGTACGGCACACCCCTTCCGGATCAGGTCCTTGAGTCGATAAGGAGAAACGGGGTTGCCTTGAAGGGTCCGATAACCACCCCCGTGGGCACCGGCTTCAGAAGCGTCAACGTGGCGCTGCGAAAGGAGCTCGACCTCTACGCCTGCCTGAGGCCGTGCAAGCTCTATCCCGGTGTGAGATCCAGATACAGCGATGTTGACATTGTCGTGGTGAGGGAGAACACCGAGGACCTCTACGCCGGGATAGAGTATGAGTCGGGGAAACCGGAGACTGAGGAGTTCATCAACTTCGTGAGGGAGAGGAAGAAGGCGGCCATCCGGCCCGGTTCTGGCATCAGCCTGAAGCCGATCTCTCCCCAGGCCTCAGAGAGGATCGTCAGGTTTGCCTTCAACTACGCGCGGCAGAACGGCAGGAGGAAGGTCACGGCGGTGCACAAGGCGAATATCATGAAGTTCTCCGACGGTGTCTTTCTGGAGGCGGCCCGAAGGGTGGCGGCGGAGTTCCCGGACATCGCCTTTGAGGACAGGATCGTCGACAACATGTGCATGCAGCTGGTGCAGAAGCCGGAGCTCTACGACGTGATCGTTGCGCCCAACCTCTACGGCGATATCATCTCGGATCTCTGTGCCGGGCTCGTCGGGGGGCTTGGCGTGGCTCCGGGGGCGAACATCGGTGATCACGCGGCGGTGTTTGAACCGACCCACGGCAGCGCCCCGAAGTATGCCGGGAAGAACAAGGTGAACCCGACGGCGGCGGTGCTCTCCGGGGTGATGATGCTGCGATATCTGGGCGAGCGGGAGGCGGCGAGGAGGCTGGAGGAGGCCGTGGCCAGAGTCATCCGGGAGGGCAGGAAGGTCACCTATGACCTGAAGCCGGAGCCGGACGATCCCACCGCGGTGGGGACCATGGAGATGGCCGAGGCCATCATAGACGCGATGGAAACCTCGTGAACTGTTTCTCAGTTTTCAGGGCAGAAAAAATTGGACCAATTCGTTTTAAAACAGCAAAAAATTCTTAAGCGTCTTGGGCCGTTTGGTTAAGTTTCGAAAAAGCGAATGAGTCATAAAAAGGGAGGACCGAAGCGCCTTTAAGCAGCAAATGCCATAACCACAAAAACAAGAAGGCGGGGGTGAGTGGGTGGCTAAGAAGAAGGCCAAGAAAGAGGCAAAGCCCGAGGAGAAGAAGCCCGAAGAGGCAAAGTCTGAATAAAAGTTGGGAAAAAGGTTTAATGAAGTCATCAATGTCCGATAATCAGTCGTGGGGCATTTCATTTTTTTATTTTTGTTTTTTGAGTTAAAATTTAATTTTTTATCATTTTATAATTCTAATCATCAAGAATACCAATCAAAGAAATTTATTTGCCTTTTTTATTTGATTATCATTTTTTTACACAATCAATTCGAAAAATTTACCGTAAAACATCTTATTTTCCAATTTTGCTCATCATTTGCTGTTTATCTTCCACCGAAAAACAAAATCGAATTAGGATCATGAGGCTGGAGTGAGAAATAGGTGTGAGGAAATAGTCCATGAACTATCCCTTATAACCCGCTTAACTAATAAATCCAAACAATAATTGGAAAATGGAGATATGAATGAATAATATTATAAAAATTACGGAAGAAGAATTGACAGATTTATTGGTGGGGAGAAAACTATCTCTTCCAAAATATGTTTCTCCACTTTTGAATTTAGCAAATAGGTTTGCAAAAGGGACTGTTCCGGCTGTGGTAGGCCAAATGACAGAACTAGTTAAACCCTTTAAAACGTATGAAGAATGGAAAGAATGGTATCTCAAAGAAAAACCCGACGCAATAAATAATGCGGTTAAGAAGATTTCTAATATGCTTGGAAATTTTAAGGAAGCTATGAATAAAATTGATGAAAAGACAATAAGGGCTTGGGTCGAAGATTTGGTATTAGTTAAGACATTTGTAGGCATCCGTTTTCAGGAGGCTATTCTGAAACGTGTTGCACACATGCTTGGAAAAAAATATAGATTGGCAACCCCCGAAGAAGAGGCAAAGGGCATAGACGGCTTTATTGAAGATGTTTCAATTTCCATTAAACCTTATACATACAAAATTGAAGCAAAAAGATTGCAAGAAAAAATAAAAGGTTGTATCATTTACTATGAAAAAATAGAAGATGGCATAAAAATCGATATTAGTGAACTACTTTCAAAATTCGGTTAACGGTTAAAGTTGTTTTTAAGCGTGCTGTTTTTGTGTAATTTTGAATTTTCAATTTCTAAGAACTTATCTTTATAAGAAAAATAATAATCAGCAGGCTTCGCGAAGCCGAGTTTTATCATTTCCTTGTTTACAAAGATCTTATTTTTTAAATAGACGTAAGCAAAGGTTGTTCCCTCTTCAATCTTTGAAAAGGTATCAAATTTTAGAAAAACGTGTTTTCCTTTAACAAATTTCTCTAAATATTCTTTGGCATCTTTTTCTTTTGTTGGTAGAATTTTTACGCCAAACAATTTTACCACAAGCCCAGTGTCAAGTTTTAAAGTTTCTTCGTTCACAATTTCGGCTACTCTGTAGAGCCTTTCATCTTCAAACTTGAACAGCTTTGGCTCTATTAACGGCTTTGCATCTTGAATGGTTGGAACATAATCTATTGTATCTAATTCTATATCTTTTGTTCTCTTTATTATTTCAATATCTGTACCAACTTTTTCTTTAATTGTATCGAGAAAATCCTCGTTTATTTCATACCCTATAGCATTTCTGTTAAGATTTATTGCAGCTTTAATAGTCGTTCCACTGCCCAAAAAAGGATCAAGAACAGTATCCCCAACAAACGTATACATCTTTATCAATCTTTTCGGTAATTCTTCAGGAAACATTGCTTCATGACATATCTGCCGCTCTCCAGGAAATCTCCAATGTCCCGAAAAATATTCTTTCCACTCTTCCTTACTCAATTTTGATAGTTCTTTAATTTCGGGGGGGACTGTTTTTTTACCAGGTTTTTTGAAAATTAAAATAAATTCATAGTCTATTTCTACCATGCCATTACCAGGGTATGGGTATGACCCCATAACATTCGCTCCACCAGTAGTATGCATGGTGGTTTTCTTTTGCCATATTATGGAGCCCATATAGTCAAAACCTAATTTTTCACATTGGGTTATGACCTCGGAATGTAATGGGGCAATTTTATAACGTCCAAAAATTATGCTTCTTAAAAATTGATCTCCTATATTTACACACAATCTGGTTCCAGGTTTTAGTATTCTAAAACATTCTTTCCATACTCGAAATAAATCCTTCAAATAACTGTGTAGCGTTTGACCATAGCCGACTTGATTTTTAACACCATAGTCTTTTATGTGCCAATAAGGCGGAGATGTTACAACTAAATCTACACTTTTGTCTTTAATTTCTATCATCTTTCTGCTGTCTCCGATGATTACCTTGGCAAATATTTCTTTCATTTTCCCTACCGAGAATTTTCTTTCCCCAATAGGAATTTGGATGGTGTTTTCATAAATAGAAAAACTAATCGGTCCAACCACCGATTCAATTTCCCTTTTCTCTTGTCTGTTTCCCGCATATTTTCCCTTACAAAGTTAAATTGTACAAGTGGCGGATGACTAAGTATCTGGTCAATTTTGTTTAAGGCATCATTTAAATCGTACTTTCTAATATCATCATCAAGGATGAGAGCGCTCATGTTTATCACTAATATTATTTTCGAATTATAAGCTCATATCTCCCCTTCAAATACTGCGTCATCTTTCGGCTCCACCACGATTGTCATTATCGGTCCCTCTCCACATTCTCTTTTGTCTAACCTACTGGTTAGAAGTTTACCGAGTTCCCTCATCCTTTCCATAGCCCTATCGCCAGCCCGAGGAGAAAGGCCACCGAGGAGTAGGGCAGTACATTGAGCCACCCGCTCCCCGCCTCGTAGAGCTTGGGAAGTATCTCCATGGCCCTGTCAAACAGATCGTGAAAGGAGAGGCTCAGCGCCCCGGTGGCGACGAGGACGATGATGAGGGCGACCAGGAGAACCATCAGATTGAAGGCCTTTTTGACGATGGCCCCGACCAGCAGGCCGATGATAAAGGACGCGACGATGGGCACCAGCCAGGCGATCTCCGCAGGCATCGACATTCCGCCACCGTTAACTTTTCTCACCTCATTCTTTAAAACACCTTTCCAGTTCCCGTCCCGGCGGCGTGAGTGATCAGAAAGTTAAAGCTAAGAGCTCAGGGCGAGAAGTTGACCACGATGGCATGAGAAAATTCATCCCGACCATTCTGGTGCTGGCCATGGCCGTCATTGCCTTCTTCTCTTTGACCTGGGGTTTCTATTACGAGTGGCCCGACTACGTGCACGTGGACTACGGAATCCCCTTCACCTGGGCGACCCACACCTTCAGCACGATAATCGGGCCGCCGGCAGCGCCTTGGCGGGTCGACGTCGTGGTGCTGCAGATGGACCTGATTTTCTGGCTCGGCCTGATCGTGGTTCTGGTGATGATAGCCGACGCGGTG
>LQMQ01000041.1 GCA_001515205.2 Candidatus Hadarchaeum yellowstonense | reverse complement strand
GGGAAAAAGTTTATTAGTGGGATTGTGATGTTTGAACGGATAAAACAATGGAGATGAGAAACCTCGTTGGAACAGAAGTGGTTGTGATGATGAGACCCACCAGTGTTATCCTAGCTGATTTTGATTACTCGGCGCCGAAGTCGCTGGAGGAGGCGCTGAGGGAAAAAAAGGAAAGAAAGGACGCGCACATCATAGCCGGCGGCACCGATCTGATTCCGAAGATGAGGGGGCAGGTGGTAAAGCCCGTTTATCTCATCGACATCAGCGGCATAAAGGAACTGGAATATATCGAAGAACGGGATGGTCAGGTTAGGATTGGCGCGGGGACAAAAATAAGCCGGATAATCGAGTCCAAGATAAAGATAGATGTTTTGCAGGAGGCCTGTAAAAAGCTGGGCAATCCGCTCACGCGGAACAAGGCGACTATCGGGGGCAATCTTTGCAACGCCTCACCGGCAGCGGACACGGCCACGCCGCTGATGGTCCTGGGAGCGGAGCTGGTCCTGAAAAGCCTTGATGGAGAAAGGACAGTCCCTGTGGAGAAATTCTTTGTGGGGCCGGGAAAGACAGTTTTGAGGGACGATGAAATTTTAACTGAGATTAGAATTCCCCTCCCCGGAAAGGGGGCAAAGGAGAAGTTTGTGAAGGTTGGCCTGAGGAAGGCCGATGCCATTTCCGTCGTCAACTGTGCGGTTTTGTTGAAAGTGCAAAACAGGGTTATCAAGGACGCGAAAATTGCCCTCGGGTCGGTTGCACCCACCCCGATCTTGGCCAAGGAGGCCCAGAAAACCTTAATCGGGAACAGGTTGAGCGAGGAGCTGATAGAAAAGTGTGCCCAGATCGCGGCCAAGGAGTCCAAGCCGATAAGCGACGTGAGGGGGTCGGCCAGGTATCGGGAGCTGCTGGTCGAGGGCTGTGTGAAGAAAGCGTTGAGGGAGCTGATGTAAGGGTGATCTCATGAAGAAGTATCCTTTGGAGTTCAAGGTGAATGGTAAAAAATACAGCGTGGAGGTTAAGCCCAACGTCACGCTGTTGCGGCTACTGAGGAGTTTGGGCTTCACTGAGGTAAAGGCCGGATGTGAGAAGGGTGACTGCGGCACCTGCGCGGTGTTGCTGGATGGCGAGCCGGTTAACTCCTGTTTGACCCTGGCCCTGCAGGCTCAGGGAAAGGAGATAACCACAGTGAGGGGTTTGGGAACGATGGAGAAACTGCACCCGATTCAGGAAGCGTTTGTGAAATACGGGGCGATTCAGTGCGGCTTTTGCACCCCGGGCATGATAATCTCCGCGAAGGCCCTTTTGGACAAGAACCCCAACCCCACCAGGGAGGAGATCCGGGAGGCGATCTCAGGAAATCTTTGCCGTTGTACCGGTTATCAGAAAATTGTGGACGCGATTGAAGCCGCTGCTAAAATGATGAGGGAGGCAAAATGATGGATGTAATTAAGGAGTTTAAGGTGATTGGGAAGCGCCTGCCGAGCCACGACGCTGTTGAAAAAGCCACCGGACAGACAAAGTATGCCGACGATTTTGCCCTGCCGGGGATGATCTATGGAAAAATATTGAGGGCGAAATACCCCCACGCCAGAATAAAGCGCATCGACACCAGCAAGGCCGAAAAGCTGGACGGAGTTTACTGTGTTTTAACCCACAAGGATGTCCCCAATAACGCCATCATAAGCCGCTTTGGCCAGACCAGGGCCGTGGGTGGCTTTGAGGGCGTTTACCGGGTGCTGGCGGAGGGCAAAGTCAGATACTATGGGGAGCCCGTCGCCCTGGTTGCCGCGGAGACGGAGGAGATAGCTGAGAAGGCCATCGACCTGATCGAGGTGGAATACGAGGAGCTGGAGGGTGTGTTTGATCCCAGAGAGGCAATGGACCCCAAGGCACCGAAGATAGAAGATGGGAAGAGCAACGTGGTTGCCAGGTTCAAGATCAGAAAGGGGGATGTTGCCAAAGGTTTTGCGGAAGCCGATGTCATCGTTGAAAACGAATACATGTCCCAGTTTATTGACCACGCCTACTTGGAGCCCGAGGCCGGTGTGGCTTGGGTGGAAGACGATGGTTCCATCACCATCAGGGTTTCAACCCAGGTCATCGAGCACTACCGCGAGATTGCACACGTCCTGGGCATTCCCGAAAGCCGGGTCAGGGTGATCACGCCGAAAATTGGTGGTGGGTTTGGTGGCAAAGAGGACATCACCGTGGAATATTATCTGGCCTTGCTGGCCTGGAAGACAGGAAGGCCGGTGAAGATAGTTCAGACTAGGGAGGAGTCCTTGTCCTTCCGCTCCAAGAGACACCCCTATAAATTCAAATACAAGACCGGGGTTAAGAAGGATGGCACGATAGTCGCGGTTGAGGCTGAGCTGATATCGGATGCCGGCGCCTACATGACCCTGAGCCCGTGGGTGCTGCTCTACTCCACCGTTAACGCGATTGGACCCTACAATGTGCCCAACGTCAAGGTAGACTCTTACACGGTGTTGACAAATCATCCACCTTCCGGAGCCTACAGGACTTTCGGAGCGGGTCAGGCCTGCGTTGCTTATGAACAGCAGATGGACGAGGTGGCAAAGAAACTGGGAATGGATCCGGTGGAGTTCCGGAAGAAGAACTATCTGAAGAAGGGCGACACCATGGCCAATGGCTGGAAGATCCCCAACACCGTTGCCCTGCACGAGACAACCGACCTGGTTCTGAAGTACCTCGGTAAAAAGCCCAAGCCCTCCGGTCCTAAGAAGCTGGTGGGGATGGGGATCGCCTCGGGGATGTGCAGTTATGGAAGAATGATCTTCCTGCACGACACCTCCAGGTCCAAGGTCCGACTTGAACTCGATGGAAGCGTGACCATTGAGTGCGGTGTTCAGGATGTGGGTGCGGGCCAGGAGGCATCCCTTTGCCAGATAGTCAGCGAGGTCTTGGGAGTCCCGTTAAAGAAAATTAGGATAATTTCCGGAGACACCGCCGCGACGCCGATAGCCGGGACAACCACGGCCACCAGGCAGCTCTACATGTCCGGTAATGCCACCTACCTTGCGGCGATGAAGGTGAGGGACAACATTCTCACCAAGGCGAGCGAGATCTTCGGAGTTGACAAGTCGGAGTTGATTATCGAGGATGAGAAGATCAAGACAAAGGACGGCAAGAGCATCAGCCTACGCGACATTGCGGTGGCTTGTGCCGCGGACGGGGTGGAGCTGTTCTGCGAGGCCCAGTTTAATGCTCCCTTCGGTGAGGTTCCGGATCCTGAGACCGGTCAGGGAAGAGTTTTCCCCGACTTCACCTATGGAACCACGGGAGCAATAGTGGAGATAGATACCGAGACAGGCGAGGTGGAAGTGAAAAAGATAGCTTCAGCTTTTGATGTGGGCACGGCAATCAACCCGATGAGGGTTGAGGGACAGATAGAGGGCGGCGCGGCAATGGGGATAGGGTGGGCCTTGACCGAGGATGTGAAGTTTGAAAAGGGAATTGCCAAGGCCCAATCATTTGCCGAGTACATCATTGCGACTGCGGTGGATGTTCCTGAGATAAAGTCGATAATCGTGGAAAACCATGATGGCTTGGGTCCATTTGGGGCCCGGGGAGTTGGTGAGGTGGTGCTGGCTCCGGTGCCACCCGCGGTGATCAACGCGGTGGCAGATGCTCTGGGTAAGAGGATAAAGGAGCTGCCCATCACAGGCGAGAGGATCTTGCTGGCTTTGAGGGAGAAATCTTAACCGCTTGTTCAGCCGCCGCCGATGATGGGGTAGATCTCAACTTCTTTCCTGCCCTTGAGGAAGGCATCGGTGTCCAGAAGTATGGAGACGCTTGAGCCGTCCTTCAGTTTTTCACCGGTTGCAGGGGCCTTGGCGACTACCTTGATGTAAGGTTTTATCCCCTGATTGGGATCCAGCACATACTCCTCAAAAGGCTTCCCGTATTTTTCCGCGAGCTTTTTCATCAAGTCTAGTACGGTGCCGTTTTCCTCTAGCTCCACTGTTGTCTGGGCCTCCCCGGTGAACTCCTTTAGCCTGGTGTAAAAAGTTACCTTGATTTTCATTGCTCTCCCCTGATTTATTCTTTTCACGATTAATTATTTTTTCTGTTTTCAAATGTTTGACCCGGGGACGGTTGGGGATTCGGATAAAGTGTTTTTGAAACGGGCTCAGGAGATGCGGACCCGGCGAAATCTTATCCTTGGCGTGTAAACTGAGGCAGAGGCTCCCCAGGGAATGATCTGCTGTGGTTCCTTGCCGACGCCGTCCAGATTTCTGAGGAGCTTCGGCAGGTTCTCGTGGATTCTGACCTGCTTAACGGCACCGCAAATTTCCCCCCCGGAGATGAGGAAGCCGCACCTGGAGGTGGTGGAAAAGTCACCCCGCTGGGGCGTGATGGGATAGGTGTACCAGATCCGCGATAGCAGCAATCCCTTTTTTACGTCCTCGATCATTTCCTCGGCATTAAACTCACCCGGATGAACCACGAGGTTTGTCGTGTGCGGTGTCGGGCTGAGCTGGTGGCTGCGCCCGAAGTCGCCCAGCCTCAAGCCGTTCCCCGTGCTCCCTCCACCCGCCAGCCCCCCATAGTACCAGTCGTAAATGAATCCCACCAGCCTGCCCTCTTTGATGAGCGCAGTCCGCTGAGTCGGCGAACCCTCGTCATCGATGGTCTTGGAACAGAGCCCTGAGGGCAGGTTACCCCAGTCATCGATGTTGACGGCTTCTGAGGCCACGGTTTTACCTAGGCTGTTGCTGAAGTAGGAAATCTGGTCATAGACATCTTTGCCGTTGATGGCGTAGGAGAGCACGTGATAGAAAAGTTCCGCGGCGGCGTTTGGCTCTAGGATGACGTCATAGGTACCGGGCTCAACCGATCTGGCGTCTAGTGAATTTACGGCAAGCTCCGCCGCCTGTTTGCCGATGAGATCGGCGCTGAATTTTTTCAAGGAGGTGCTCCCCATCCAGCCCTGCCCCTCCCCGCCGTTTAGCCCCTTGGCCTCGGCAGTTAAGTGGCCGAAGACCTTGGTGGTGATATCGGTGGCCTGGACTCCATTGGTATTTGACACCGCGCATCTTTCCACGATTAAGTTGATGGCCCCCGATGCTTGGACAACTCGTTTGTCAAAATCCAGAGCGGCTTCCAGCATTTCCTCAGCCAGGCCAACTATTTCAGATCCGGGGGCCATTTCCAGCTCCCGATCGTAGATGTCAGCGACCGGCTTTGGTTCCCGGCGCGGAGGAAAGCCGTTGAAATCAGGGTTGGGCGGCCTGGCGCGGGCGATGGCAACAGCTCTCTGCACGAGTTCTTCGCTCAGTTCATTTCCGCTGGAGAAACCGACCTTCTTTTTTATCGCAACGCAGACGCCAATGCCACCTTCATGCACCCGTTTTGTCTCAACAACTCGATTGGAGGCGATTCTTATGGTGGTGATGGTGTTGTCCGACAGGAATGCTTCTGCCTCTTCAGCGCCCAGCCCTTTCGCCAGCTCAAGCGCGCGTTGGGTTTGGGAAAGCATTTACCTCACCCCGGCCACCAGGGCAACTCCTCTGAGGTGTGGCCCACCGTTCCCCACCGCTATTGTCTGCATGGGGTCCCCTTTACCACAGTTGGGCACTGGCCTCATCTCAAAATCATTGGCCACGGCATCGATGCTGGTGAAGAACTCAGGGGC
Source organism: Candidatus Hadarchaeum yellowstonense (assembly GCA_001515205.2). Lineage (GTDB taxonomy): Archaea > Hadarchaeota > Hadarchaeia > Hadarchaeales > Hadarchaeaceae > Hadarchaeum > Hadarchaeum yellowstonense. The sequence goes on along the minus strand of LQMQ01000041.1, from coordinate 10,443 downwards.
AACACCGACGATCGATGCTCCCCTGAAGGGTCCGGTGAGTTCACCCTTTCTTATCAGGAAAGCTTCTTTGGCGCTGATCTGGAAGTTGTATCGCCTAGAGTCTATGCTGGGAATTTTCTGCCCCTTGAGATAGACCCCCTCTCTGATCTCAAACAGTTCTTCCCTGGTGAAGTCCCCGGGCTCGATGAAGGTGTTGCTCATCCTGATCAACGGAAGATACTCAAAGCTCTGGGCGCGCATGTTGCCGTTTGGTGGGACCCCGAATTCTGCCGCGGTTTCCCGGCTGTGCATGTGCTCCACGAGAATCCCCTCCCGGATCAGCTCCTTGCGCCGTGCCGGTGTGCCCTCGTCGTCGTACTCATAGTAACCCAGCGCTCCTTTTATCCGGGGGTCATCGGTGGCGTTGAGGAGTTGGGACCCGATCCTTTTCCCCCTCATCCCCGCCCACCAGGCCTTCCCCGCCCAGGCGGCTTCTCTTCCCAAAACTCGGTCGGCCTCGCTGGGATGGCCGATTATTTCATGACAGAGAAGGGCCACCAGATCTTGATCCAAAACAACGGTGGTTCTTTTCTCAGGCAGGGTCTTGGCCGCGGCCAGTTGGCTTGCTCTTTCCCCCACCTCCTTTGCTCTGGTCGGCGGGTCAAAATTTTTAACGATTTCAAAACCGGCGGAACCACCGGCGATATCGTCCATGTACTCAACAACACCACCGCGTTTGGCGAGGGCAAAAACTTCACAGTAGGTTAACGTGTTTTCAAAAGTGATGTCGGCCCCCTCGCTGCTCATGAAATTCTTCTGGACCATCTCGCAGGCTAGGTACACTGAGGTACGCCGGATGAACCTGTCTACCCGGGCGCACCTGTCGCTTTCGAGGCAGAGATTTACCTTTTCCTCGATGGGGATGCTCAAGGGGTCCACGACAATTTTTGCCCTGACCTTGTCCTGTTTTACAGGGATTTTTGAGAGCCTGATCTTGCCCACCTTACCGGCACTTCTAGCCATGCCAACGGCGGCAGCAGCCGTCCTTTTCAAGGCTTTTTTGTTTAACTCCGTGGTGGAGGCAAAACCCCAAGTTTTGAGAAGCACCCTCAAACCCAAACCTTGAATCTCTCCTGATTTGACGCGCTCCACCTTACCGTCCTTGACCGTGATTGACTCCCAGACTGATTTTTCAAGGCGGGCGTCGGCATATTTGGCCCCCATCTTTCTGGCCTCTGCGATGGCCAGTTCGGCGAGGCTCTTATCCAGCCCCAAATGTTCACCAACAACGGAATTAACCCCTGTTTCTAAAAGTTTTCACATCGGAAGATTCTAAGCTAGCTTGGGGCAAAGGAGATCTGGTATGGTGTTTCACGGCAACCGAGCCAAAATCGTTTTTTATCGTGGCAGCAGATTTCTCGTTTATCCCGGCGTCTATGAGCCGGCCGAGGATACCTTTCTGCTCGCCGACAATCTCGAGTTTCGCAGCGGTGAGCGGGTTCTTGAGTTGGGAACCGGATGCGGGTTGCTGAGCATCTTGGCGGCCAAGGCTGGAGCCCGGGTGGTGGCCACCGACATAAATCCCGTGGCTCTCGAGTGCGCTAGAGACAATGCCGTTGAACACGGGGTGGCCGGCAGCATAGATTTTCGTCTCGGGGATCTCTTTGGCCCGGTGAGGGGGGAAAGCTTTGACCTGTTGGTCTTTAACCCGCCCTACCTGCCGAGTGAAGATGGAGAAAGATCAAGCGATCCCGTGGAGCTGGCTTGGGACGGCGGAAAAGACGGGCGAAAGGTCCTCGACAGATTCTTGCGCGAGTTCCCCCATCATCTTAAGCCTGAGGGCCGAGCCTTTTTCGTGCAATCGTCGCTGTCAAATGTCTTCCAGACTAAACAGATGCTTGAAGCGAATAACTTCAAATTCAAGGCCCTGGAAAAGAAGCTGTTTTTTGAGAGGCTATATCTGTTCATATGCTTTCGATCTTAGCAAGCCTTTTTTCGGCAGCGACCCAGATTTCATTGAACAGATAATCGACTTGGAAAATTCGGGCAGGTGGCGCCGGTATGATTTCGGGGTTGATGGCCGAGGTGGAGAGAAGGGCCAAGGAGATAAGACTTTCCCCTGAAGAGCTGGCAAAGATGATCGATCACGCGCTGCTTCGTCCCGAGAAATCTTCAGATTCTTTCCGGAATCTTTGCCGTGAGGCCAGGAAATACCATTTCCATTCCGTGTGCGTGAATCCCGCCTGGGTTAGATTTTGCGCGGAAGAATTGCGGGGCAGCGGGGTGAAGGTGGTCGCCACGGTGAGCTTCCCCTTTGGCCAGATGACCTCTAGGATGAAGGCCCTGGAGGCGATGGAAGCGATTGAAAACGGTGCCAGCGAAGTTGACATGGTGATGAACATCGGGGCCTTTAAGGAGGGAAACTACGACTACGTCAGGCGCGATATCGAGGCCGTTGTGAAGGCAGTCGGAGGAAATGTCGTCAAGGTGATAATCGAGGCCGGATATCTGACCGATGACGAGGTGGTCAAGGCATGCGAGATAGTCAAGAGCTCTGGGGCCCATTTTGTTAAGACGGCAACGGGGTTTGGACCCACGGGAGCCACCGTCCCGCATGTTTACCTGATGAGGAGGGCGGTCGGCGATGATTTTGGCGTCAAGGCCTCTGGCGGTATCAGGAGCCTTCACGACGTTTTGCTGATGATCGCTGCTGGCGCCAACAGGATAGGCTCGAGCTCCAGCGTTAGAATCATGGAGGAGTGCCTCAGCAGGGCTAATGAATAGCTTCTAATGGTCGTTCAACAAGATTTTTACCATGCCATGATGATTAAAGCAGGTCGGTGCTATCATGGGAAAACGTCCGAGAAAATGGAAGAAGAAGGGACGCATGCGCTGGAAGTGGGTTCGGAAGCGGATGCGGCGTAAGATGCGAAGGATCAAGCAGAGAACCGGCGGTTAGTTTTGGATCGGTTTTCAACCGCTTCATTTTGGCGCGGCGAAAAATATTTATAAATTGGATTAATAATCCAACCAGGGGTATCTTTGAGGTTTAGAGAAAAAATGTTCAAATGGCTCTGGGGAGGAAAGACAGCGGATCAAACTCTGGCCAAAAGGTTCAAGATCTTCATCCTCGTGGCCATAGGTTTAATTGCCGTCAGCAAGCTGCTCTATCTCAGCGGCGCCATGCCCCTGCCCAATTTTGAGCTCATCATCCCGGCGCTGGTTGTCATCGGATCCCTGTCCCTCTACTGCGGAGACTCCAAACCATGGCGGCGCCTAGTCCGATATTTTGGCGTCATTGCCCTGGCCAGCGTTTATGTGATCGACATATTGTTCTGGGGGCCAAACCCGATCTACGCTTTCACCTGGTCGGGCTTCATCCTTGTCTGGTTGATCAGCATGAAGAACAAGCTGTCGGCCTTCGATCGGTTTAAAAAGCTGCTTTACCGGACAACGCTCACCGCAGCCATCGGCATCCTGGTCTTTGACATCTGGACGGCTTTCGGGTGCTGGATCGGCTGGGGGGAGAGATCCCTCGTCGGTTTGATTGCGGTTTACTTAGCCCAGATCCCCTTCACGCTCTATCATCTGGCCTCACTTGTCTTCGTTCCCCCCTTGCTCGGCCTCGGGAAGCTTATGATCAAGGTTAAAGTTCCTGTCTCGGTTGCGGTCAACGCCAATGCCGGCGTCAAGTCCAAAAGTGAAAGGAGGTGAAAGGTTGAATAGAGGACTGGCCGCTCAGATTCTGGCGCTGGTTGTCATCGTCGGCTTTCTCTGCTTCGCCGGTGGCTACTATGTTGCCGGAGGAATGACCAAGCAGACGGAACAGTACACCTATGGGGAGAACATCAAGGTCAGGGTTAAGATCGCCGACCTCGGCATCGACAAAGAGGTGACCCTTTGCAAAGGAATGACGCCGTTTGATGCCCTTTTGAAAGTTGCCAGCTTGAAAACGGAGTACTATGAGAGCTTTGAGGCCTCAATCGTGACGGAGATCGGTGGGCTGCAGCAGGGCTGGGGTTACCGGGTGAACGGCGTTGAGCCACCGGTGGGTATGCAGGACTATCAGCTCAGGGATGGGGACCTGCTGGAGCTCGTCAAGCTTGTCTACTGAGGGTTCTGGCGGCAGCCCTTGCCCCAGCCTCGGCTGTCAGCAGGTCTTTGCCGGCGCCGATGATCACGACATCACCCTCCTGAGGCGCCAGGGCCTTGATCAAAGTTTCACTGACTTCTTTTTTGATTTTGGCGAAACCGCCCGGAAGCCTTAACCTGCCCCCTTTGAAGACCAGAACCGTGGCACCGTTGGCCCCGACCTTTATTGCCTCGTCCCGCTGCTCGATACCGCGTTTTACCCTGTCGGCTGCGCCCCTCACCACAGTAGCCACGTTGGCTTTACCCACCGTCAAATCACCGGCGTCAACAGACACAAATTCCCTTGGCTCCCTGAGAAATGATTTACCCTTTTCCGTCAGAGCGTGCCCACCCCTAGACGAGGTTATCAATCCCCGCTCTTTGAGGTGGTCAAGTATCGTCCGGACGCTGCCCTCGCCAATTCCGAGCTTGTTCGCCAGCTGCTGGCGTCCGATTCTCCTGTGCTTGGATATCAGGTCAAGCGTTAACTGGATGTGGATTTCGGAAAATCTCGGCAGCGGTCCTTTCGCCTTGGGCATGTGGCTTCTTATCCCCGAACTATATGGGTTCCGGTCTTGCCCTCGAGGGCCTCCGTCACCTTGTCCAGAGAACTGATGATGGCCCGTTTGCCTCCCCACTCCAGGAAACGGATGCACGCCTTCACCTTGGGCCCCATGCTTCCGGCGAGGAAATGACCCTCGGCAAGGTAACGTTTGGCCTCCTCAACGGTCATTCGGGAGATCTCAGTTTCGTTGGGCTTGCCGAAGTTTAGCTTGACCTTTTCCACGTCGGTGAGGATGAGAAAAGTGTCGGCGTCCACCACCTCAGCCAGTTTCTCCCCCGCCAGGTCCTTGTCAATAACGGCGTCCACGCCCCGGTAATTCCCGTTGTCGTTCAAAATCACCGGAATGCCGCCCCCGCCTGAGGCGATGACGATTATCCCGGCGTCGACCATTTTCCTTATGGCTTCGGCTTCAACGTTGGCGATCGGGTCGGGGGAGGGAACAACGCGCCTCCAGCATCTTTCACCCGTGGGCTTAACCTTCTTAAATATATAATCGGGATGCTTTGCCTTTTCCTCCTTCATCTCAGCCTCGGTGAGGAAATTACCAACAGGTTTTGAGGCATTTTCCCCCTGAAATTCCGGGTCATCCTTGCTAACCAAAACCCGGTTAACCACCGCGATGACCTGTCTTTTAATGCCGAGCTTTCTCAGCTGGTTGTCAAGAGTTTGCTGCAGCATGTAGCCTATCTGGCCTTGGGTCATGGCGCCCAGAACGTCCATGTCCTGAGGGGGAACCACTGATTTGGCCAGATCCTGCTGGACGGCCAAGTTGCCTACCTGGGGACCATTGCCGTGAGTGATGATCAGCCGGTCCTCTGGCTTCATCTTTTGGACCACTTGGGCGAGCAATGTCGCCGTCTTTTTGCAGTTTATAAACTGCTCTTGGGTGGTGCCCTTCTCATGTGCCTGTTTTATGGCGTTACCGCCTAAAGCGACCAACAATCTCAAGTCATCACCTTATCTCACATCGTCGGAGTGCTTATAAAAATATTGGTCGGGTTCAGAGGCCGCCTTTGATCAGTGCCACGAGCAGTGCTTTCTGGGCATGCATTCTGTTTTCCGCTTGGTCCCAGACCGCGGAGTGGGGGCCGTCTATTACCTCGTCGGTTATCTCCTGCCCCCTGTGGGCGGGCAGGCAGTGCATCACGATGACGCCGGGGCTGGCCTTTTTAACCAAGCCGGCGTTGACCTGGTATTTTTTGAAAATCTCTAGCCTTTTCTTGGCTTCCCCCTCTTGTCCCATGGAAACCCAAACGTCGGTGTAGATAACGTCAGCGTTCTTAACGGCTTTTTCCGGTTCCGGCTGGATCTCAACGATGGCCCCGCTCTTTCTGGCGCTGCCTTTGGCCCATCTGACGATCTCCTCGGGCGGTTCATAACCCTCAGGGCAGGCAGCGCGGAAGTTGGCCCCCATCAAGGAGCAACCCTCCAGCAGCGAGACGCAGACGTTGTTGCCGTCGCCGACCCACGCCACGTTAACTCCTCTGAGCTTGCCGAAGCGCTCTCTAATGGTCATCAGATCTGCCAGCGCTTGGCAGGGGTGGTGGAGGTCGGTTAACCCGTTGATCACCGGGACGCTTGAGTGTTTGGCCAGTTCTTCTGCCTCCTGGTGCTTGAAAAGTCGCGCCATGATGGCGTCGACGTAGCGGGACAGGGTTCTGGCGGTGTCAGCTATGGTTTCACCGCGGCCGAGCTGGAGGTCGTTCATCCCGAGGTAGATTGCATGACCGCCCAGCTGGGTCATCCCAGTTTCAAAGCTGACCCTGGTGCGGGTGGAGGGCTTGGCGAAGATCATCCCCAGCGTCTTCCCATGGAGAACTTCATGGCTCTTGCCCTCCTTGTTCTCCCTCTTCAAACGGTCGGCGAGGTTCAAGATGAAATCAATTTCCTCAGCGCTGAGGTCGTGAATTGCCAGCAGGTGTTTTCCCTTCATTTTTTAACCTCTGCGATAATACGATCAAGCTCGCTTATTAAGCTATCGATGTGTTTTCGCTCGACGATCAGGGGTGGCACAAACCTCAGAACTTTGTCAGCGGTGCAATTTATCAAATAGCCGCGCTCCCTTGCCTTAGCCACGACTGATTCCGCGATTGATTTTTCGGACATCTCCAGGCCCAGGATCAGGCCGATGCCCCTGGCTTCCTTTATGCAATCGTGTTTTTCGGCGAGCTCTTCCAGGCGGCGCAGAAAATATCTACCCAGTTTTGCCGCGCGCTGGGGAAGCCTCAATCGCTGCATGGTCTTCAAGGAGGCAATCGCTGCCGCACAGGCCAGCGGGTTTCCCCCGAAGGTGGAGGCGTGATCTCCCGGGCTGAAGGAGTCCATAATTTCCGGTTTGGCCCCCAAGCAGCCAATGGGAAAGCCCCCGCCCAAGGCCTTGGCCATCGTGATCTCATCCGGAGTCACCCTCCAGTGCTCGCAGGCGAACCACTTTCCCGTGCGCCCCAATCCCGTCTGCACCTCATCGCAGATCAGCAACAGGCCGTTCTCATCGCAAATTTTTCTCAGCCCGGGGAGATAGTCTCTGGAGGGGACGTTGACGCCACCCTCGCCTTGAACCGGCTCCACGATGATGGCGGCCGTCTGGTCACCAATCGCCCTTTCCGCGGCCGCCAAGTCATTGAACGGCACGAAGTCAAAGACGTCAGGGATCAGGGCTTGAAATGGTTCCCGATAGGAGGGCTTCCAGGTGGCACCAACCGCCAGCGTGGTCCTCCCGTGAAAAGACCCCTGCATCGCAATGATTCTTTTTTTCTTGGTGTGTTTCACGGCCAGCTTGAGGGCGGCTTCAACCGCCTCAGCGCCTGAATTGCAGAAGAAGAATTTATCGACGGGGCTGGGGGCTATTTTCGCCAGCAGAGCGGCGAGTTCAGCCTGGGGTTGAATGTGGTAGAGGTTTGAGACGTGCATCAGCTTTTTTGCCTGGGTGGTTATTGCTCTGACAACGTCGGGGTGGCAGTGACCCAAGGAGCAAACCGCGACGCCGGCGACAAAGTCCAGATATCTTCTGCCGGTGGAATCCCAGAGGAACATGCCGCGTCCTTTCACGATGGTAATGGGCTGGCGTTTGTAGGTGTGGGCAATGTAGCGCTCGGTCAGCTTTATGGTGTCCATTTTATTTGCCCCGCACGATCATCGTGCCAACGCCGGTCTCGGTCAGGATCTCGAGCAGCAGGACGTGGGGGATGTTTCCGTTGATGATGTGGCAGCGTTCAACGCCGAGCTGCAGGGCCTTCAGGCAGGCTTCAACCTTGGGTATCATCCCTTTCTTGATAATCCCCTGCTGCATCAGCGACTGTATTTCATCCGCCGTCAGCGTTGATATCAGCGTTTTTTCATCGTTGGGGTCCCGCATCACCCCCATGACATCAGTTATTATCACCAGTTTTTTAGCGCGGACGGCTCCGGCGAGTTCAGCGGCCACCATGTCTGCGTTGATGTTGAGGCTGTGTCCCTCGGCATCTATGCCGATGGGGGCGATCACGGGGATACAGCCTGCCTTGAGAAAGTTGTGAATAATTGCCGGGTCGATCTTCTCCACCTCGCCGACCAGCCCCAGGTCAATCTCCACCTCCTTTCCCTTGCTGGTGGTGGTTTTGTAGATGAGTTTCCGCGCGCGGATGAGATTTCCATCCATCCCCGAGATCCCAAAGGCCTTCCCACCGTGATGGTTTATCCCCAAGACAATCTGCTTGTTGATCTTGCCGGCCAGCTGCTCGTGGAGGATTTCCATGGTCTTTTCATCGGTGACGCGGAGTCCCTCGATGAACTTGGGTTTCACCCCGCTTTTGCGCATCTCCTCGCTGATCTCCGGGCCGCCGCCGTGGACGACGACCATTTTCATGCCGAAGAGGTTCAGGAGCACTATATCCTGCAAAAGCGTGTTCAGCATTTCTTCATTGCTTATCACACGTCCGCCCAGCTTTACGACGATGATCTTGTCGTGGAACTGCTGGATGAAGGGGAGTGCCTCCAGCAGAACCTTTGCCCGATCGGTCATTTTGGCGCTGTTGTTCATATCATCATTATTCATTACAATTTATTTTACGGATAAAAAACTATTCCTCAATTCTTCATCTTGGCTCGAAAAACTAGCGTGGTTTTGGGTCAAAGATAAAAAAAATATTGCGAGGGATCGGGGCTTAACCCCAATCCCCAGCTATGGCACCGATTCCAAAGTCGTTGTCAAGGTTAAGTTGAATGAAGTTCTCCAGGTCGCTGAGCTGTTCTTCTATTGTGGTGAAGTCCTCTGGAGGGGCTTCGGTGGTTGTCGTGCCCGTTGTCGGTATTTCACCGGTGGTGGTTGAGGTCGTCGCTTGCCCTCCGCCGGTTGTCGGGGCAGGGGGACTGCTCTGGGTGAAATATATCGCCACCCCCGCGATGACCACGATGGCCACTATTGCGGCAAAGGCGATTTTGCTGCTGTTCATCTCAGACCCACCTTAGGTTGCCTGTCCCGTCTCCAGGACCACAGTGATGCCGTTAGCGTTCCAGTTACCCTCTCCGGTTTGGTTTTCCCCGTAGCATTGGTAGGTGCCGGTTCCGGTTATCCTGACCCTACCTGTGCCGGAGGCAACGATGTCGATGCCGTTCCCGTTGATGTCGACGGTTATGTTGGTCCCGGTGATCAAGGCGTTGTCGTAGCCCTGATATTGGTAGAACCCGTTGCCCAGCAGAGTTTTTACGCCGTTGCCCGAGGTGGTTACAGTTGCGTTCGGTGAGACGATCATGTTACCATCGATTGGTGCCCTGACTTCAACGGTGCCAGTTCCGGTCAGATGAATGCTGCCACTGCCTTGGGCGACCAGCGTTCCCGTTCCTTGGATGGTCACGTGATACCCGTGCCGCTTCATTTCCGAAATGGTGTCCTTGAGCTCCTTGAGTGATTCCTTAAGGTAGCTTACGGCTTCCCTAATCCTAGCCTGAATGGCACCGTAAATTTCAGCGAAGCTGGTGTTCTCGTTTATCTGGTTAACGATGTTCTCGGCCTCTGCAATCTTCAGCTCGGCGGCACTGATGTTGGATCTCGCCTCAGCGAGCCAGTTTTCCAGAGCGGAGGTATCGATTCCGTTCTCCTTCATCGATTGTACCCTTGTTTCTACCGTGGCCACTATTGCCCTGACCCTCTGCACCATGCCCTCGGCAAAATTCACCATCATTTCTCCCGTCATCTGCTGGAGTCGCACGCGGATCTGCAGCCAGTACTGGTGAAGTTCTCCAGCGGCGGCCCTGATCTGCTGCTGGTCCCCAGCATTCTGTATTTGCAACTGCTTGGCGCGGATCTCGTTTATGTAGTTGTCGATTTCAGCGTAGAGCCTTTCCTTCTGGTTTTCGGAGATTCCTATGCTGGCCTCGATCCTGGCCCGGACCATTTCCATGTTCTTTACCATGAGTTCAGCGGCTTTGGTGGCTGCCCCTCTCGCGGCGTTCATCAGCTGTGAAAAGTTCTGCTGATTTCTGTTTCCCCTCCACTGCGACATCGCCTGGTTGAACTCCTTGTTGGCGTCGTTCCACTGGGAGTAGATGTCTTGATATTCGCTTTTTGCCTGCTCATATTTCCCCTTTGCCTTTTCATATGGCTGCGCACTGACGGCGGGCACCAGGGCCACTACCACCAGCGCCAGCACTGCTGCGGCTGCTATCTTCATTTTCATTTTTCCACCTTTTCTCTTCGGGTTAAGCTCCCCGCGCGGCCCCTATCGCGCGCGCGGATCATTGATTTTCGAAAGAGAGTTGTCCGGAAAAATCTCTTAAATAAACTTTTAACC
>LQMQ01000040.1 GCA_001515205.2 Candidatus Hadarchaeum yellowstonense | reverse complement strand
CGACCACTGCTTTTCCGTCAACGACTTTTATAGCACTTGAGTTGTTATCGTCACAAACGATCTCACAGCGTCTGCAACCGATGCACTTTTCAGTGTCCACCACGGCAACAGCTGGTTTGGCCGAAGTAAACGTTGCCACTCCAACCGGCACGATGCGGGAAACTGAAATTCCGATGAAATCATAGACGCTTTCATACCCCTTTCTCTTCATAAATTCTGTCATCCCGTCCAGAATTTCTCTGGCAACACCAAGTCCACGGAACATGGGAGCTGTAGCAAGCTGAACCGTCGTGGCTCCAACCATCATATACTCCACGGTGCTCTTCCAATCGTGTATTCCGCCGATACCGCTGACCGGGATTTTCACCGATCGAGCAATCTCCCAGACGACTCGCAACCCAATGGGCTTAACTGGTGGACCTGAATAGCCACAGGGTGACGAAAAGCCCCCATCAGCCGAACGCGATATCGGGCATCCAGTTTCGACATCGATGCCGATTATGGATAAAACTGTATTTATGGCCGAAATAGCATCCGCGCCTGCACGGGCCACGGCCCTCGCTGTATCTGGAACGCTGAGAGTGTGGGGGCTCAGCTTGACCATAAGGGGAAGGCTGGTGACCTCCTTGATGGCCTTTACTATTTCCTGTATCTTTTCTGTGTAGACACCAACGGCAAAAGCACCCATTCCCAACTCATGAATCATCGGGCAGGAGGTATTGAACTCAAGTCCGTCGTACCCGCACTCCTCGTATAACTTGGCGATTCTTGCAGCATTTTCCGGACCCGTGGGTGACAAGTTTCCTATTACCACCAATCCCTCTTGATGGGCCTTTTCAATTCCCTTCTTCATCCTTTCTTTATCAATTCTCCAGATCTCTTCTGCCGGGTCGTCCAATTTCTTCTCGGAGTAAAACTCGACATCGGGTCCAGCGTTTACTAAAGCCATGCTTTCCTTCATTTTTTTGCCCACTGGTGTCGTGCTCTGCGTGGTCCACAAGGCAGGTTCACTACAGAACCCCACTCTCACATCTTCCGTAACTATATTTTTCGCCACAATTCCCGCCCAACCGGCTTTGGCAATTTTATGGGCAAATTTGGGGAACCATCCCACAAAAGTGTTGTACATTGCCGGCGCCAGAAGCAGCGGGTTTCTCAACTCATTTCCCATAAAGCGAACACTTAGGTCGGTCATGGTTAACACTTTGCTTAGATGGTATAAAAACTTTTTTCACTTGTTAAAATTTTTCAATTGGTCTTTTTACAGTGTTGGATTTTCGCCTTAAAAATTTAGTTAACAGACATCAGGTTGCTATTGATAGCTCTCGCAGCTTTGCCTCCGTTGGCCTTCCTTCCTTGTTCCATCCTCTTGCTTCATAATATTCGTCGAGCATTTTCTCGAATTTCTCCCTGTCAACGCGCTGCCCAGCAAGAGGCCCGGACGGAATTGCGTGGGTATAGCATCTTTCAGGGAGCCTGTCATCCTTTCTTGAGAATCCGCTGAAAATCCTTTCCATGTTCCAAATTCTTTCTCCAACCCTCAGAAATTCGCTTTCAGTGAAGTTCATCCCGGTTGCGGCGTTTAACAGTTTTATGTAGATATTGAAGGGGTAAGTAAACTCGGAAAATCTGCAACCGACCAAGGTGAAGATCGCGTTTACCTTGTCCTGAATTTCCTTTGTAAGTTTGCCCTTACCCTCGTAGGCGAGTGGATCAACCTTGCCGGAGAACTCATCGCCTATTATTGCCCTCTTGTGGCAGGCACCTCTGTTCGAAGTCGCAAAGGTGCAGGCTATTCCCTTCATCGCCTCCGGCATCCAAGCCGCAAACTCCATTCCCTTAACCTGCATCGCGAAAACACTTGCGTCTCTATTGAGTTTCTCTGCCGCAATTCTGGTACCCTCGGCCAGCAGATTGCCTATCTTCTCGCGTCTGGCTATCATTTCTATTAACTTCACCATGGCCTCATGATTTCCAAACTTGAGCACCAGCCCACCGGTATCATTTTCGTTTATTATGCCAAGCTCGAAACACTCCATTGCAAAGGAGACGGTGACTCCGGTGGAGAGGGTGTCCATCCCGTACTCATCACACAGTTGGTCAGCCTTCGCTATCGCCTCAGCGCTGTCCACACCACAGTTCGAGCCCAGCGCGTAGATCGTTTCATACTCCGGTCCTTCTGTCTCGGTACCGGCATAAGGGCCATGTTTTACCACCGAAAATCTCCCGCAGGCTACCGGACAGGCGAAACAGGCTACATTTTTGACAAAAAGATTCTTCTCAAAGTAGTCAGCGCTTATCTTACTTGCTCCCTCGAAAACACCTTCCCGATGATTTCTGGTCGAGAGCATTCCTCTTTCATTCAGCATTGGCAGTGCCGCATTTGTCCCGTGTTTGGCGAACATCGTTATCAGATTCCAAGGCTCCGCAAGCGACTTCTTTAGGACATCCCTTGCTTCTTTTATGGCCTCGGCCAATTTCTCATTTTCTTGATCCTGTCTCTCGCCACCCCTAACGACTACTGCCTTGAGCTTTTTAGATCCCATCACCGCTCCAGACCCGCCTCTTCCGAAGGCTCGCCTTGCTGCAATAATTGAGGAAAACCTCACCAAGTTTTCTCCAGCGGGCCCGATGCATGCAACCTGGACTTCCTTGCCCATGTCCCTTTTAATGGCCTCCTGTGTTCGAATGGTATTCATTCCCCAAAGAGAGTCGGCGTTCGTAATTTCTGCTCCGTCCTCATTCACGACAACGCAGCTGGGCCTCTCAGCAACTCCCTCAATAACCATGGCGCAGTAGTTTGTGCGGCTGATCTCAGCTCCCAGAAATCCACCAGCATAAGTATTCAAAACGCCTTTTGTGAGCGGGGATTTTGTCACGAGGCAGGTCTGGGCAAACATTGGGGCCAGAGTTCCCGTCAGCGGGCCAATGGAAAAAATCAACTTATTTTCCGGAGAGAAAGCGTCGATGCCGGGATTCACCTCATCCCAGAGGATCTTCACCCCAAAGCCCATTCCACCCACATACTTCTCAAACCAATCTTGCGGAACGTTTTGTTCCTTTATCCTTTTATGCGAGAGATCTACCCTCAAAATCTTCTTTTCTCTAAAGCTTTTCATTTCAGTCCCATTACTTTTAGAATTTTGCACTTAAAAACTGCACGGTTAAAAAAACGATTTCGGTACAGCTTTTGATGCTTAAACAAAAGGCCATCCTTTTCCATTATTAAAGGAACTCAGCGCAAACGGGTCAAATCACTTTTCCATCAAAGAAGCTTTCTCGGTATGTATTTTCCCACACCTGGTTCCCCAACGATTTCTCCGTCTTCCATGACAATGTTGCCCCCAACCATGGTGAGAACCGGCCAGCCTTTTAGCTCCCTGCCCTCATAAGGTGTAAAGTCCGAGGCCGTGTACAAGTCATCCACCTTTACCCTTCTGCTCTCATTCAAGTCAACCATCACCAAATCGGCATCTAAGCCAACGGCAATGGCTCCCTTTTGGGACTGAATCCCCAGAACCTTGGCGGGATTACGGCAGCAGACCTCAACCAATTTTTCCAGTGAGATCCTTCCCTTGTTCACCCCTTCGCTCAACATCACCGGAAGAAGCGTTTCCAATCCCGGTAATCCTGCGGGTGCCGACCAGATATCAAAGTTACCTTTGCCCGTAGAGGCACAGTGATCGGATCCTATACAATGCACATAACCGTTTTTAATTCCCCACCAAAGTTTTTCTATGTGCGTTTCGTCGCGCAACGGTGGATTGCACTTGGCCGGCACATAGTTTTCTGGAAAATCCTTCCAAGAAAGGGACAGGTATTGCGGGCATGTTTCCACAATTACCTTGCTCCCCCTTGCCTGGGCCTGAACGGCGATGTCCAGAGATTCGCTGGAACTTATGTGAACCAGATATATGGGAACATCCAAGTAGTCTGATAACGAAATGACCCGGTTCACAGCTTCGGACTCACAGATGCTCGGCTTCGCTTCCGTCCACGCCCTGAGGTCTCTTCTTCCGTCTTTCATCAGCCTCTCTTTGATTCCGTAGTGTATTTCCACATTTTCGGCGTGAATCATCGATATCACGGGGGGTCCCAAAGTCGACGCTATCTCAAGCGCCGTGTATAGCTTGGTGTCATCGAAAGAGGGAATGCCAAGAGCCTCAGCGTCTTTGCCCTTCAAGAACAGGCAGTGTTTAAACTGTGTGATGCCCAAATCCCGAACATATTCTGGTATTTCCCGTATGTGTTGATCTGTGAAGAGGCAGGAGATAAAAACAACATTGGCCAAAGCATGTCGCTCAACGATGCTCTTGGCCTCTTCAAATTTCTCCTTATAGGACACCAGAAGCTTGTCCATGCCACCCCAGGTCATTAACGCCTCTGTGGTGATCCCGCCAGCTACCGCGGCTCTGGCTTCACTTTTGCAGTCCTCCTCATACGGTCGGTAAAGCGAGTAGTGGACGTGCGGGTCTATCACACCGGGAATCACAAATCTTCCCTTGGCATCGATGCATTTGTCTGCGCTGGGCAAGTTCTGGTCCTTTGCTATAACCACGATCTTTCCGTCATCGACACCGATTCCAGCGGAAACTACACCATCAACTCCGACTATTTTGCAGTTTTTTATCACCGTGTCCACTAACATCTGAAATACCTTTCTTCAAATTACCGCAGGCCGCCCATCGTCAGTACCATTATGGCTTTCTGGGCGTGCAGTCTGTTTTCTGCTTGGTCTATGACCACAGAATGAGGTCCGTCGATAACCTCGTTTACCACTTCCTCACCCCTGATGGCGGGCAGGCAGTGCATGTAGATGGCTTTTTTGTTGCAGAGGTCAATCAACTCCGGCCTGCACGTCCAGTTCAAATATTTATTCCTGTGGGCAGGCAACAACTTTTCCGTGAACCCGCCCTCTCTGTAGAGCTTCCAGCTTATCCAAGACTTGGGATAAACCACGTCGGCTCCCTGATAAGCTTCCTCAACGTTGTCTGTGATCGTGAACTCGCCTCCGGACTCTTCGGAATACTCTTTCGCTTTCTTGACGATCTCCGGGTCCAAGTCATACTCCGGGGGGTGGGCCAGGGTCACGTCCATGCCGAAGCGGGTCATTAGCAATATGTTTGTCTGGGCCACGGCCAGCGGCGCCCTGACGTGTCCCGGCGCCCAGCACATGGCGAACTTTTTGCCCTCGAATTTTCTCATTTTTTCCTTAATGGTCATTATGTCCGCCATGCCCTGGCAGGGATGGAACTTGTCGTCTTCCATGTTAATGACAGGGACCGTCGAGTGCTTTTGGTAGGTCCTGATGACGTTGTGGCCCGTGCCGTATTCTTTCCCGGCCGGGCAGCACCTGATGGCGATTCCATGCCCATAACGGGACAGGACCGCCGCCGTGTCCTTTATGTCCTCCGACTCTATCCAAGTCGTTGTGAGGTCCAGAAAATTAGCATGGCCACCCAATTGAGTCATGCCACATTCAAAAGAGTTCCTAGTCCTCGTCGACGGATTGTAGAAAATCATGAACAGAGACTTTCCTTCCAAGAAACGGTGCGGTTCTCCCTGGGCATACTTCTTCTTGAGATCAAACGCGACATCAAGAACTGTTTCAAGCTCCTCGAGCGTCCAGTCAAGCTCAGGAGCCACCCAGTGTTTCCCGTAAAGATGCGTTTGCACCATTCAAATCCCCCCATCAAGATTTAACTTAGGTTTTCCCGTC
Organism: Candidatus Hadarchaeum yellowstonense; assembly: GCA_001515205.2. Classification (GTDB taxonomy): domain Archaea; phylum Hadarchaeota; class Hadarchaeia; order Hadarchaeales; family Hadarchaeaceae; genus Hadarchaeum; species Hadarchaeum yellowstonense. The sequence goes on along the minus strand of LQMQ01000040.1, from coordinate 11,651 downwards.
TTTTTTAAGTTTTCGTGACACGGCCGCTGAAAAAATCCAGAAGAAAAACCAATTTTTCATTGCAAAGCTGCCCGGCGCACACTATCATTAAGGCGGAAGTTGCTCGAGCAAAAATGTCAATTTTGCTGTTCGACGCACAGAATTTAACGCGACAAATTGCACCGGCTTGTCATTCATCGCTTACTTTAATCCTAGAAGTTCCTTCGCCACCTTAACTGCCTTAATGGCATCCTCTGCATAACCATCGGCGCCTATTTCCCTAGCCCACTCTTCATTCACCGGCCCGCCGCCAACCATGAGCTTGTACTTATCCCTGGCTCCGACAGACTTCAGGTATTCCACCAGATCTCGCTGCATCACCTTGGTAAATGACATCAAGGCCGAGGCGGCAATGATGTCGGCCTTGGCCCGCTCCGCCGCCTCGAGGAATTTATCCACCGCAACATCAACGCCCAGATCAATAACCTCAAAACCAGCCGCCCTGAGCATCGTGGCCACAATGTTCTTGCCTATGCTGTGAATATCTCCCTGTACCGTGCCGATGACGACTTTTCCCAGCTTAACTTTTTCACCTTGGGATTTGTCCAACGCTGGTTCAAGGATCGCCACGCCGGCCTCCATTGCCTTGGCCGCTATCGTCAACTGGGGCAGGAAAATCTCCATTCGCTCAAACTTTTTTCCTATTTCATTTATCGCGGGAGTAAGTCCCTCCTTGATGGCCAAAAAGGGATCTATGCCCTCTTCCAGAGCCCTCATGGCTGCCTTTTTCACCCTTTCCTCGTCGTAGTTTAAGACGCCTTCGCGCAACTCCTTAAGGATCTCCTCCTTCGACATATGCATCACGCCAGTTCCAGACCTAAATCGATAAGTTTAGACTTTGCCTCTTTATATAGGCTGAGGTTCTCCTCAGTCGGCTTCAAAGTTCTCACATCATAGCTCTGCTCGAAAGTCTTGCCCTTGGGCGACTTGTCGAAATCAAGGGTGTCCTTATAAGTTGCGACCAGCTGGGCCACGATCTCGTTTGCGTCCTCTCTCTTGAGCTTGATAGCGGCATGCGCCACCTCGGCAAACAGCCTAGCGTGCAAAGGATTGTGGTGATTCGGATACAGCGGCTGAGCCGGTCGCGGACCCAAAAGGTTTCTGCCTGAGACCACCGAACAAATCGCCATGGCCGCTGCCTCAAGATGCATCTGCATGCTCCCTGGCCTTCCCGCTGTGGTGACGCTGGTCGTTGTTATCAACTTGGAATTCCTCGCCACGGCTTGCCCCATGACGCTATTCATCCAGAGTGAGGCCGGGTTTGTCTGGGAACGGTACCTCATGTGCTGAGGACCTATATGGTTAACAACAGCGCCAAATACTAGAAAAGTTGCAATTTGTTCTGCGACCGCAACTATGGCCGCGGTATTGGCATCTCCCGCATAACCGCCGATCACGGGGGTTGTTCCCGCGTACAGGGGATAACCGTAATTCATGAAATGGGCTGTTTTCGAGAGCAAGACATCATCCAATTTTAACTCAGGTAAAAACATCACCGCCCTGAAAATGTCCTCGGGATTTTTCGGCATGAAACTGTCCGCTCCCAGCTCGTTAAGGCTGGAGACACCAGCCGCGACCCCCCAGACAATGGGCATGAAGGGCCTTCCCCCGAGAATCAAGGCCTGATTCATGAGCTCAGCATAGACCCTGGCGGCAATCACCTCAAAAGCTGAGTTCGCCCGGATGGTGTTTACTCCGCAGATGCTCTGGATGTGTCCACCATGAAAGAGCACATCAACGAGGGGTTCTTGGATGAAGGCCTGATTCAGCGGCACAAAAACATCCAGTGAAGTCTCTACTCCAAACGGTCCTGAAAATATGGTCGACTTTTTGCTATCCTCCACACCTCTTGCTTGGATCTTAATCCTGTCCTTGCCCTTACCGATCTCAAATTCTGACACGACATGCTTCAGGGCTTCTTTGACCTCGTGTTCTTCAAACGTTATCACTCGCTTGTTGCTGACGTTATAAACCCCGCACTTAAGCAACAGCTCAATTCCTGCCCTCCAGACATCGTCCGCCATGGTGTTGTCACTCGAGACGTAAACGCTGGGATCATATTTTATTTCGTACTCCTTCGCCAGCTCCATCGCCGTCATCGAAATCCTCATGTCAAAGTCGCTTTCCTTCATCATCGGGCCTGTCTCTGCCCTCCTTGCTACCTCCCAAAAGCTTATCATACCAATGGTCACCCCATCAATCTTTTTTTAGTCCTTTAAAAACCCACTGCTTTTTTGGTTTTCAAAATTTTTGGGAGAAAGACATAAATAAGAGATTATTTTGTATGATATGGGGTGATTGAATAAAAATAGCAGTCTTGGGTTCGGGAAGCGGGGGCTTCATGTGCGCGGCCGACCTTTCCCTGAGAGGCCATGAAGTCCGATTTTACTCCAGAACGGGGGAAAGATTTAAACCGGTGATTGAAAAGGGAGGCATCAGGCTAATAGGCAAGAAGGAAGAGCTGCCGGGAGAATTCGCGAAAATTTCGTTGATAACCACGAACATAAAAGAGGCTGTTTCCGGGGCGGATTTGATTCTGAACCCCTTGCCATTCTTCGGTGTGCAAAATTACGCAAAAATTGTGGCTCCACACTTAGAAGACGGACAAACTCTCGTCTACCTAGGCAAGGGCGGGGGTGCCATTGAGTACTTCAGAGTGCTCAAGGAACTGGGAGTAAAAAAGGAAGTGTATCTGGGCGACACAAACACGCTGCCTTACGGAGCCTCATACATGGGGGACAACGTGGTAAGGCTTGAATCCAGGACCTGGGAACTCATCACCACGGGCTTCCCGGGAAAAAACACCGATAAGGTCATTCAAATGATGAAAAAAGCATTTCCAATGTATTCAATCAGAAAAGCCCAGAGCCCGCTGGAAACTGTTCTTGTGGACTACAATGCCATCACTCACATTCCACCGATGCTCTGTAATTTGGGAAGAATAGAATCGGGTGACAAGACCTTCCACCTGTTCGGCAAAGATGCACTAACCCCGGCGGTGGTCAGGTTAATGGAAAAGGTGGACCGGGAGAGGATGGCTCTTTCCAAGGCGCTGGGAATAAGGGCCTACACTCTGGAGGAAGAGATTCTCCACGTCAAATGGAACCCCCATGGAGAGGACTACGTTCTCCCGCTCTATGAAGCGATCCACACACCATTCCTGGAGATGTGCGAGGGTCCGTTCAAAATTGAAACGAGGCACCTGCTGGAAGACGTTCCATATGGGCTGGTAACTTTCTCCTCTTTGGGTGACATGCTTAACGTGCCGACACCGGTGATAGACGCAGAGATCACCTTGGCGGAAGCACTTTTGGACCGGGACTTCAGGGGCACCGGCAGAACTGTGGAAAGAATGGGAATCAACCCTGCCTGGGATCTACAAACGCTGAACAGATACCTCCAAGAAGGCGAGGTGTAATCAGCTTAAGATTTCTGCCTCGGCCCACCTTGAAGCCTCTCTCCCAATGTCACCTCTTGGCCCTTTTCCAGCCCTTTCCATATTCCATTTTAGGTTAGGCTCTCCAAGCAGGAAAAACTAGTCTGCCATCTTTTCCGAAGTCTGTTTTTTTAATTTGGATCGAAATTCTTTTCAACAATTGCCGACAGTCTGCTCAAAAACGTGCCCTAACAAAAATTTCAGTCTTCGTAATAATCTAGCGAGATGGCCTTAGTTGGACAAATGGTCACGCAAAGGCCACAGCCGAAGCATTTCGAAGGGTCTACCCGGGCGATGTCTTCAACGCTAATGGCGCCGTAAATGCAGGCCCGTTGACAAAGCCCGCAAGCGTTGCACTTGACGGCGTCAATAGCTGGCACCTTCGGCGTCGTGATCAACTGTTTTCCTTTAATTTCCCTCTCCTTTATTTTGCGGCTGGTGAGGCCGATGATCTCGTCCAAAGAGGAGTACCCTTTTTCCACCAAGAATTTTTTAATCCCATCCAAAATCTGTGGAATGATGCTCGGCCCCTTCACGTGGACGGCTGTTGCCAGCCCCACGCACCTTGCCCCAGCCATAAAGTATTCTATCGCGTCCTTCCACTTGCTTATGCCCCCGACGCCTATCACCGGGATGTTGACATTTTCCGCTATGTCGAGCACCATCTTCAGAACCAGCGGTTTTATGGCCGACCCAGTCAATCCACCGCTTCCCTTGGGGCCACCCAGCAGCGGTTGCCCGGTTTCTATATTTATTTGGAGAACCGGGCCCAGGGCATCCGCGGCGGCGATGGCATCCGCTCCGGCTGCTTCGGCGGCCTTCGCCCACTTCACGGCATCTATGTAAAATATGGCGCTGAACTTCGGGATCACCGGTATGCTCACCACTTTTTTTATCTCCGCCAAGGTTTTGGCCAAGGGCTCCGGGTTATGGACTTCAGGCGGCCCCATTGAACCGGGAAACATTGCGTTGTATATTTCAGCTAGGTGGGGGCAAGCCGTCGCATACTCGATCATGTCCGCGCCGGCTTCCTCCGCCTTTCTGGCCAGCTCCAAACTCTCCTCAAGAAATCTCCCCGCTATGCTTGCGATTACCTTGGCCTCTCCTTCCTTGGCCACCCTTATTTCTTCTTTAAACCATTGCTCCGCCGAAATGTCGCTACCCGAAACACAGTTGATAAAGCCGCCCTCGATGGCCGCATAGCACGGCCTCACGTGGGGAACCGGCTGGGCAACGATGGTTTTCGTTACTATTGCGGCTGGGCCGTACTTCGAAATCTCCTTGATAACGGCGCCCCTTCTCGAGAACTCGGAAGCGGATACAATTATGGGGTTCTTTAACTCAACTCCGGCCAGCTTCAGGGAAAGATCGATCTCCATTCTCTCCATTTCCTCCTGTTTCACCAGACCATATGGCTACAACCAATTATGGATTGAAGCCAGAGCGATAAAAAGATTGGTTTCCGTCTTTATTTCTGCCTCCCAGCTAGTGTCACCTGGCTGATAAAAATCCACCACGGTAAAAAGAATTCCCCTACCTTCTCGCAAGGAAAAATCGCATAGCAAATGCGAAATTTGTTCCGCTGCAGAAGATTTTTAAAGACAATTTTAATATGTAGAATGGAGGTTGAAAAGTGAAAAAGGCAGAACTCGCTAAGGAACTGGGTGTTTGGGACGCTTTCCTACTGTCCGTCGGCGGCATGATCGGTGGCGCAATTTTCGTCCTTGGGGCTCAGACCGCAATGATTGCAGGACCTTCAGCAATTCTTGCTTGGGCTCTCGCTGGTCTGCTGATGTTCTTCATCGCCCTGGTTCTGGTCGAGCAAGCCACAGCGTTTCCTCGGGCTGGCGCGATACCAGCATATGCCATGGAAACTTTTGGAAAGAGCTTTGCGGTGAGGTCCTTCGCCAGCTTCATTGGCGGTTGGGGTTCTCTGATCGGCCAGTGGTTCGGTGTTCCTTTCTGCGCAATGTACGTTGGAGGATACGTAGTCTCTATAGTCCCGGCTCTGGCAGGCTATGAAACCGTCATCACCTTGCTAGTGCTGACATTCGCCTTCCTGCTAAACCTGTCAGGCATATCGATCACTGGAAAAGCAAACGCCGTGCTTACAGTGTTGCTGATAATTCTGATGCTTGCCTTCTTCTTCAGAGGGGTCCCAGCAGTTAACCTAAGTAACTATTCACCGTTCTTCGCCACAGGTGGTCTAACATTCCTGCAGGCAATTCCAATAGCTGCCCTAGGATATGGAGCTTGGTTATCCATACTGGCGGCGGCGGAAGAGGTCAAGGAACCGCAAAAGACCCTGCCAAAAGCGATAGGGCTCTCAATACTGGTAACAACGGTTCTTTACCTCTTGATACTGTTCCCGCTGTATGGAACGGTAAACTGGCAAGAGTTCACTCCGAACAACCCGTTCGCATTTTGGGCACCGCTCTCTTATGCCGCAGTGAAATTTGCTCCGGGTGAATCCTGGGTGCAGCTTGTGATTTCACTAGCAGCCATCCTTGCTCTGATAACCACAACGATTGCGCTGATGGTGCTGGCCAGCAGGGTGATCTACGGAATGGGCAAAATCGGAATCTTCCCGTCCCAATGTGGTTACGTCTGGCCAAGGACAAAGGTCCCCGCCGTCTCGCTGATCGTTGTCTACGTCGTGTCAATGATTCTGGGGGCAAATCCAAACTGGGTGAACGCAATAATCATCATAGGATCAGTCATGTATGCTATCGGATTCCTAATTGGAATACTTTCGCACATCGGGCTCAGAATAAACAGGAAGGATGTAAAGCCACCATTCCGCGTTCCCGGAGGAATAGCCTTCTCAGTGATCGCCTTTATAGCACTGGCACTGCTTCTCGTAAACGTCTCAACGCTTGAAATCTGGTATTCGCTGCTCGCTGTGGTAGTGGGCGTGGTGTACTTCATCGTGAGATACGCCTCCAAGACGGGAGTTTTCGCCAAGCACCCCAGTTAATTCCCAAAAAACTCCTCTTTTTTATTTTTACGCGCAGATTCAGTGTGGAAGCTAAAAATTACGATCACCATTTTAAAAAATAAAAGGACCGCTACTCGCTGCCCAGAGCGAGAAGGAAAGAGCTACAAAATTTAACTATTTTAGAGAGTTGAAGCCGAGCTCAAAGGCCCGCATGTTCATTTCAACCGTCTTGCGGGGGACATTCTCCATTATGATCTGCTTGAGCGTCTCAGTTGAAATCGGCAACTTTCCAGTAGCTGCTAGGGCCCCCAGCATGACAACGTTGAGAGTTCTGACATCACCCGCCTGCTGAGCCAGCGAAGTTCCGTCTATCGCGATCATCCTGCCACCCAGTTGCTCCACAGCTTCTTTTATGGATTGCAGGCTCGGATAATTCGCGCGCCCGATGTTGACATCCACCGGCAGCCACTCGTGGGTATTTGTCAAGAGCAAACCTCCCTTCCTCAGGAAACTGACGACATTCCTCAGCCCTTCCAATGGTTCCATCGCCAGGACGATGTCGGCGCCGCCCCTCGGGATCAGCGGTGCATTGACCCCTTTGCCTATCCGGACATGACTGGCAACGGCGCCGCCCCTCATCGCCGCACCGAAGGTTTCACCCACGCGGGCCCTGAGACCCTCCCGTATGGCCGCCATCGCCACCATGTGTGATGCGAGGATGCTGCCCTGACCACCAACCCCCGCTATAATCAAGTTCAGCTCAGTCATTCACTCACCCACCTTGATTGCACCGACGGGACAGACCTGAGCGCAAATCCCGCAGCCGACACAGATTATGGGATCAATGCCCGCCTTGTTCTCCTCGGTGTTAAAAGTAATGGCGGGACAGCCCAGGGAAACACAGAGCCTGCAGCCGGTGCAGGTGTCCTTTTCCAGGAACATTTTCTTCCTGGTATACTGCTTGAGTCGCATGGCCTGCAGGGTGCAGACTCTCCTGGAAACAACGATCGCGAACTTGTCGCTTTTCAGGGCTTCCTCTATCGCCTCCTGTGTGGCTCTGACATCAAAGGAATCGGAAACCCTGATGAACTCGACCCCCAGCGCCCTGGCCACGTCCTCAATGCAGAGGGTCTTTGTCTTCTCCCCCATGGCGGTTACTCCTGTGACTGGGTCGGGCTGGTGGCCGGTCATCGCCGTCCACGAGTTATCCAAAACCAGAAACACGCCCTTGGCTTTGTTGACAACCGCGTTGGCGACAGCCGGCATACAGGCGTGGAAAAAGGTGGAATCTCCCGCCACAGCGACCAGCGGCCCGTCGCCGTAACCGGCCCGAAACTCCCCCTGCATCAGACCAATTCCTCCGCCCATGATGTAGTTGGTGTCGAGGGTCTCATACGGGGCCTCGATTTTGTAGTGGACGGACTCCGTGGAGAAGCTGGGCTTGTACTCCTTGCCCGCGATACCATAACCTCCCTGCTCGTAACAGCCGATGTCGCCATTTACTATCGGAACTTTACCACCAAATTTAGAAAGAGCCCGCTTCAGGGCCCAGTAGGTGCCCAGGTGGGGGCAACCGGCACAAAGGGTTGACGACCTCGGCACAACCAACTTTTTGACTTCCTCCCTAACCTTTTCCAGCTGGGGATCGGAGGGCAGCTCCTTGCCCGTGAGTTTGGAAATGGCTTTCGCCACGATATCTATGTTTATTTCTCCCACCGGTGGCATGTCGCCGGTAAACCTGCCCATTATTTTAACCGCGGGGTTGGCGTCCTTAGCCAGCGCCTTCACCAACAGCTCAACCAGCGGCTCCCCCTCCTCGACGACGAGCACGTTGGTGACCGATTTCAGCAATTTCTCCACAAGTTTTTCGGGAAGTGGTGTCGGTGTGCCTATCTTTAGAAAAGCCACCCTTCCCTCCAGACCCAGCAACTTTATCGCATCGAGGGCATAGCTGGCACCGATCCCGGAAGCTATCACGCCCACAGATTGTCCCTCGTGCAGATCAAGTCTGTTCCAGGGAAGCCCCTCGACTATCTTCTTTATCTTGGGCATCTGACCGTGAAGCCAGCGGTGTTTTTCCACCGCGCTGGGTGGGCCGTAGACATCCCAGCGCCACGGCATCTTCCAGTGCTTATCAAAGACAGGTTTGCGATCCCGCTTTTCAATCTTCCCCAGCTCAACATCTCCCGAGGCGTGAGATATCCGGGTGACCGACCGGAGAAAAACAGGCAATTCTATCTGCTCGGAAAGCTCAAAGGCGTAACGCGCCATGTCCTTGGCCTCCTGAGCATCGGAGGGCTCAAGGCAAGGTATCTCAGCATAGTGTGCTGCAAAGCGTGTGTCCTGCTCGTTTGAGGAATAATGGGCATCAGGGTCGTCCGCGACCGCGATGAGAAAACCACCCCTCACACCACCGTAGACCAATGTCATGAACATATCCATGACCCAGTTCAATCCCGCGTTTTTCATGGAAGTTATGGAGCGAACACCGGTGATGGCCGCTCCGGCCGCCACCTCAAAAGCCACCTTCTCGTTCACGGACCACTCGGCGTAGAACCCCAGCTTGGGCGCGGCTGCTGCCAGCGTCTCCAGAATCTCCGAAGCCGGTGTACCGGGATAAGAAGCCGCCACCCTAACCCCGGCCTCTATCGCGCCACGGGCAATGGCCTCATTTCCCATGAGGAGCACGCGCTTTCCCGGCGAGTCCTCAACTATTATCTCCGAAGTTGAAGACATTTAAACAACCTTTTCTTCTTACTCCTTTGATCTTAAAAAACCTGATGATTATCGATTCTGTACCTCATAACTGATCTCTGGAACTATTTGAAACAACAAACTATTGTGGTTGAATCCCCGGTTGAAAAATTCCATCCCCTGCCATCTCGGGACTAGAAGGCCTAAACGTAAAACACAAATAGGACAATGGAAACGGATATTGGGTGTGAAATGATGAAAACACTTCACCTGGCAAGCATTCACCGCTCGCTGGGGGCGCAGTTTATCGAATTTGCCGGGTGGGAGATGCCGCTGAGCTACTCCAGCTTGGCAGAGGAACATCTGGCCGTGCGGCAGGCGGTGGGGCTTTTTGACGTCAGTCACATGGGTGAATTTCGCGTGAGCGGGCGGGAAGCTTTGAATTTTCTGCAGAGTGTGACCACCAACGATGTCTCCAAGCTCGAGGTACTGGGGAGCCAGTATTCAGCGGTGACGAATGAACGCGGGGGAACAAAGGATGACATCTTGATCTATCGCCTGGCGGAAGACGATTTCATAGTTGTCTGCAACGCCTCAAATGTGGAAAAGATTGGCAGCTGGTTCGCTGAAAAGAACAGGTACAACGCAAAAATTGAGAACATCACCATGACCACGACGCTTTTTGCCTTGCAGGGGCCAAAGGCGATTTCAACGCTACAGAGGTTAACGGATTTTGATCTTACCCAGATAAAGAGGTTCAAGGCCGCCTGGGTGGACGTTGCTGGCATCAAGGCGCTGGTGAGCCGGACGGGCTACACAGGAGAAGACGGCGTCGAACTCTTTCTTTTCGACGAACCAATTTCGGACCCAAGGAGAGCGGAGAAGCTATGGAAAGCCATCCTCGAGGCCGGCCGGGATTATGGAATCAAACCCTGCGGTCTCGGGGCGCGCGACACCCTGCGCCTGGAAGCTGGGCTGTGCCTTTACGGAAACGAGCTCACCGAGGAGATCTCCCCCCTGGAAGCCAGGATCGACTTCGCGGTCAAGCTGGACAAGGGGGACTTTATAGGTCGCGAGGCCCTGCTGGAGCAGAAAAAGACCGGGCTGAAGAAAATCAGAATCGGCCTGCGGATGCTCGAACCCGGAATACCAAGGCAGGGGTATGAAATATTGAAGGACGGGGAAAAGATCGGCTGGGTTTCCTCTGGTACCTTCTCGCCGCTTCTGAAGGTGGGCATCGCGATGGGTTATGCTCCCCCTGAGATCAAGACCGGTGAAATTGTTTCAATCAAGATCCACGGAAGGGAACGAGGGGCCATGGTGGTGGGATGGCCTTTTTATAACCCCGACCAGTATGGGTTTAAGAGGAAATGATATGGTAAAGGTATGGCAACACCTGGCCAAGGATGTGGTGACGCCAGATTATTGCATTGGCTGCGGCAGCTGTGTGGCGACTTGTCCGGTGCAGGCGCTGGAAAGGGTCAACGAAAAACCGGCTCTCAAGGGCGTCTGCATCAACTGCGGCATCTGCTATGGCACCTGTCCCGAGGTGGTCGACCCAAACAGCCTTCAGATGCTTGTCTTCGGTGCTCCACCGAATGATGAGGTCCTCGGCACCTACCGACATGCCCTCTCGGTGGAAGCAACCGACTCCGGTATCAAGATTAGATCGCAAGACGGGGGAGCGGTGTCTGCCATTCTCATCTCGCTTCTCGAGGCCGGATACATCGACGCGGCAATCGTCACCGGGACAAGGGACCTGCCCTGGTATCCTGTAGCCAAGGTGGCCACCACGCCAAAGGAGGTGCTCGAGTGCGCGGGGACCAAGTACTCGCGGGGGCCAACATCACTGGGGCTGCGCGAAGCGGTGAACATGTATTACAAGAAAAAGGTCGCGATCGTCGGGACGCCCTGCCAGATAATTGCCTCGAGGAGAATGGGCCTCTCAACGCCACGAAATGCACACCTCTCCGACGCGATAAAGCTTCGCATCGGGCTCTTCTGCAGCGGGGTTTTCAAGTATGAGGACTTTTTCAAAAACTTCATCGAAAAAAATCTCCAGGTTCCCCTCGCCTCGGTGGACAAGTTTGACCTGAAGGGGGAGAAGTTCATCATTTACCTGAAACACGGCCCATCAAAGGAACTGCCCCTAAGCGAGATAAGGCCGTATATTGACCTGCCCTGCCGGATCTGCACGAACTTCTCCGCTGAGATGGCCGACATCTCCATCGGCTATGCAGGGTCTCCCGCGGGCCGCTCCACGGTGCTGATCAGGACTGAACTCGGTGAGGAGGCCTTCGCCGTGGCGGGTGGCCGTGGCCGGCTTTCGGTGGTGGACCTTGCAAGCGTGCGGCCTGGGCTGGAGGGAGTCAGGCAGGAGGCGCTCAAAAAGAAAGCCCTAGCGGCACAGGCCATTGAGGCCCTGCGCAACGAGAAGAAGGTGCTGCCCGTCTGGATGCAGGAGCACGCGGTTGAAGTTTCGGGAGAACCCGTTGAATCCGACAAGGGAATTTGCCAGATTTAAACCGCGTAACTGACTTAATC
>LQMQ01000039.1 GCA_001515205.2 Candidatus Hadarchaeum yellowstonense | reverse complement strand
CGGCTCCGACGTGCGGCCGGTCCCCTCCAAAAAACACCGCCAGTATGTCCTCACCGACAGGCAGCAGGAGGAGCTGGACCCGGTGTTTGCCCGCACCCGCTGCCGTCTTCAGGATCAGGTTTTTCCCCATCCTCTCAGAAACAGTCTCGACAAGGAAATATTTATCGATTTGAAACGGGAGTTTATCCTGTGAGGAGGTGGGTTCCTTGGAGCTAAAAATAGTGGAGCTGGTTCCTCCCGAGGGATGCAACCTGATCCTTTGCCAGTCGCACTTCATCAAGACAGTTGAGGATGTGCACGAGGCACTGGTGACCTCCATTCCCGGGCTGAAGTTCGGGCTGGCCTTCTGTGAGTCGAGCGGCCCCTGTCTCGTCAGGCACAGCGGCACCGACCCGGAACTCGAGGATTTTGCGGCCAAGAAGGCGCTCGAGCTGGGTGCCGGTCACAGTCTGCTGATCCTGATCCGAAATGCCTACCCGATCAACGTCCTGAACAGGATTAAGGAGATCCCCGAAGTCTGCTCCATTTTTGCCGCCACCGCCAACCCGCTGCAGGTGATTCTGGCCGAAACGGCTCAGGGTCGCGGAATCCTCGGGGTCGTCGATGGTTTTGGAAGCAAGGGAATCGAGACCGAGAAGGACATCGCCTGGCGGAAGGAGTTTCTCCGGAAGATCGGCTACAAGTTCTGAGATTGTGGCCCGGCGCCTGGCGGGCTCGACCCCAGCTCAGCGATCAGTCTCCGCCGCAGCTCCTCGACACCTTCCCCCGTCGTGGCCGTGAGTAAGAGGATGTCGGGATGGTCCCTCTGAATTTGCTGGGTTAGCTCCGGGCCCAGCAGGTCGGCCTTGTTGGCGGCCACGAAAATCCTTGTGTGCGGAAAAGATCTCCTGACCTCTTCGAGGAGGTGCAGCTGGTCCGCCAGCCGGTAGCCACAGGTCTCGGAGGGATCCAGAAGGAAGACGATGACCCCGGCCAAGTTCTTCAGGGCCGATATCGCCTGCAGCTCAACTTGGTTGCGTTCTTCCAAAGGCCGGTCCAGCAATCCCGGTGTGTCCACGACCTGGTAGCGCCGGTGCCTGTCCTCAAAGTAGCCCAGCTGTATCCCGGTGGTGGTGAAGGGATAGGGGGCGATCTTGGGGGAGGAACCCGTCAGCGCCTTCAGCAGCGTTGATTTCCCCACGTTGGGGTAACCCGCGATCACAATCGTCGGCATATCGACATAAACTTCGGGCAGTTCTGAGAGCTTCTTGGCGGCCTCCTTCAGAAAAAGGAGCTCCTGGTCTATTTTTTTCAGCACCGAGGAGATCCGGCCGTAGGCCTGGCGGCGCACGGCGGCAGCCTCGGCGGGATACTTGATGTACTTCAGTTTCCTCAGCTGTTCCCGCCTGATTTTCTCCACGACCTTGGTTGCCCCGGCGATGGCACCCAGCGCCTTTCTCAGGCGATCGATGCCGCACAGGGCCTCCACCAGGTCGCGGTGGAACTGGGGCAGGCCGGTCAGGGTGGGAAAGGCCGCCACGGTTTTCTTCAGGTGCTCGACCACAGTCGCTGTGACCACAGTTATGCGCTGCTGCTCGCGCTGGACCGCTACCTCTCGTGGAGACCCCTTTATCCTGGGCGCGGCTTCGGAGGCCCTCCTGAAAGCGGTGTCGATGAGTTCCCGCGAGGTCATCACCGTGGGCAGCTTTCCCAGGCTTATCTTTTCCATGGGTATCAAACCTAAGTTTCCCGCCAGCTAATATAACGCCGGTTCTCCTCTGATTTTCGCGGCCACGGTGCCGGGTTGTTTCTGCGAGATCAGACCAGCAGTCCCAGCCAGGTCAGCAGGGAAAAGAGGAGGAACATCAGCAGCGAAAGGTGGCTCGGTTTCCACCTGCCCGAGGCCAGTTCTCCGAGGTCCTCCAGCACCGAGGAGGCCCGGCGGAGCATTGGCCTGAAGCCCACCCTGATGATTGCCGCGTAGAAGAGCAGCACGGAGGCGAGGAACAAGATCGCCAGCGTCGGTGAGATCAGGAACAAGACGCTGGCGCTCGGAGTAAGATAGGACTCGACGGGAGCGGCCAGGGCGATCAGAAGTGAACCCAGGGCGATGAGGATGAGGTAATCGGTCAGGTGCTGCCTGATCGCGGCCTTTCTTTTCCTAGTCACCTTCCCCCAGCCAGCGGTCAGGGCATGGCCCAAATAACCCCAGAGCTTCCAGGCAAGCCGCAGCGAGGCGCCCCCGAGGATCAGAGCTCCCGTCAGCTCGAGGATCCCGTGAACGAAGATGATGCTGATGAAATTCAGCAGGACAAGCGGGCCGTAGAGGTGATAGTTGTACACCGCCGCCAGGCCTATCTGGTGGCTCGTCATCAGGAGCGAGGCCGCCCCGGTGTAAAAGGGAAAGGAGATCGCGTAGAGCCCGGCGATCCTGAGGTTGTTTGACCAGTAAAATTTTGTCCTCGACCACTCGTCCATCCCCGTGACGTTTTCCAGCAGGTTGTCGTACTCCTTGACCTGGGGCAGGTTGAGGAACTGTTCCCGGTTGAAGGCCAGCAGGAAGTAAGCGGTGCTCAGAACGGTGACGATCAGGAAGGCCAAGATGATGAAGCTGATGGCCGGGGCATTCCTGCCGAGAGCGCCGGTTAAAGCACGCTTCAGGCTTCCCATGGTCTCCGAAAACACTTGGTTGAACCTGGCTAATAGTCCATCGCCGGCAAAAGTCACCTCAAGCAGCGGCTTTCGGATGGAAAATTAAGTCCGCGCGAAACCCCAAGAGCGGTGATCAGGATTGTGATGTTGTCACTTCAGATATTTTTTCCAAGCGAAGCTTCTCTCGAAGTCCAGCTCGCTGGGTAACCTGGCCCTCTTTAACACCTCGTTGGCCTCCTCCAAGCTCTTCGTGGGCACTAGGTCCTTCGCCACCTTGCTTATGTGCTCATAGACGATCCTGGTGTCGAAGTAAAAGGTGAGCGCGGACATGGGGGTCATCAGCACCCGGCAGCGACCGCCACGTATCTCGATTTCTCCGGTGAATCCCCGGGCGGCCTTGACGGCGAGCAGGCTCGACTCCGTCTTGGTATGCGGGATCACCCTCTCCAGGAGCTCGATGTCCTCCGGCGTCAGACAGCGGGCGCCGAGGAGCCCGCCGTACCCTGCGATTTTTGCCAGCTGCCTGTTGAACTCCTCGAAGGTCAGTTCACCGTCCATGCAGCAGCCCAGCACTCCGAGAACAGTGGGCACCTCGAGGTTGGCCATCGCCGCCAGCATCATGCTGTCTGCGAGCATGCTGTGCAGCCCCTTCTCTGTCCCCTCGCCGAGGACATCGCCCCCGACGTCGATGCCGATGAAGAGATCGATGCCTAGCTTCCGCATGGCCTCGTTGAGACCCTTGATGACCCCTTGGACGCCTTGGTTCAGGTCGATCAGCGCGACCTTTTCCCTGAGGACCTCGGCCACCGCGGATTCGGTGAATCGGATCCCCTTCGTTGTTCTCGTCCTCTCGTTGGCCAGCCCCACGGTCGGTGAGAGCAGCTCGATATCGATTATTTCCTCCATCTTCCTGGGCCCTGGCTCCGGGTCGTTGACGTAGCGCTCCCAGGTCAGCCCGCCGAGCAGGGTGGGGATGCCGAGCCAGCGAAGGTAGCGAGAGGTGGGTATGGCGCCGACAACGTCGCCGCCTCCCCCGATTCCCACCACCATGGCGTGCCTGGCATTTTTTACCAGAGCTTCAAAGGATTTTGTCATACCTCTTTCCTTTCCCCATCGATTCCAGCCGTTATAACGCTAACAATTTATCCCGCCGCAATTAATCAATCTTTGTGGAAGGATGGCTGATATCCTCGCAGCGGTTCTCCGGAGGGTCAAACCCAGGGAGGCTGATATCAGGTTTGTGGAAGAGGTGGCTTCCGAATTGCTCCGCCGCACCGATGAGGCCATCTCAAGGCTCGGGTTTAACGCCAGGGCGATGCTCGTCGGCTCGGTGGCCCGCGGCACCTGGCTTCGTCAGGAACCGGATATCGATATCTTCATTCTCTTTGACGAGGGACTCACCCGTGAGGAGCTGGAGGAAAAGGGGCTGGCGGTCGCGCGAGAGGTGGCGGGCGCGGCGGGGGAGGAAAAGTTTGCCGAGCACCCCTACGTGACGATGAAGTTCCGCGGGCTCGACATAGATTTGGTGCCCTGTTTCGATGTCGCCGATCCCAAGAGAATCAAAAGTGCTGTCGACCGTTCCCCGCACCACCAGCGTTACGTCAAGGAAAAACTGACACCTCAGCTCGCCGACGAGGTGCTGCTGCTCAAGCAGTTCGCCACGGGGATAGGGGTCTACGGCGCCGAGCTGAAGAAACAGGGCTTCTCCGGCTATCTCTGCGAGCTCCTCATCTTGCATTATGGCTCCTTTACAAAACTGGTCGAGGCGGCGAGCAGGTGGCTGCCGGGAGAGATGATCGATATCTCCTCCCATTATTCTGACAGGTCCGAGCTGAAGCTGATGTTTGAAAACCAGCCGCTCGTGGTGGTGGATCCCGTGGACCCCAATCGCAATGCCGCCGCCGCAGTTTCCCTGCAGAACTTCTCCATTTTCGTGCGGGCCTGCCAGGATTTCCAGCATAGGCCGGGCCTGAAGTTCTTCTTTCCGAGGCAGGTGAGACTGCTGGAGCCCAGGGAGCTCGACAGAATTTTGAAGAAGAGGGGAACAAGGATCTTCTGTGTTGTCTTCCGGTCGCCGCGGGTGGTGCCGGACGTGCTCTTCCCCCAGCTGCGCAAGACGGAGCGGGCCATCGTGACCCGTTTGGCCCAGGAAGGATTTGAGGTGCTCCGCAGCGATGTCTGGGCCAACTCAAACTCGGCCATCCTCATCGAGCTGAGCGTCTCAAGCTTGCCCGGGGTCAAGACACGCGTGGGCCCTCCCCCCAATGTGCCGGCTGAGAGCTTCGTCAGGGAACACCTCGGCTCAAAATCCTACTTGGCCGGACCGATGGTGGATGCGGCCGGCAGGATGGTTTTTGAGCTGAAGAGGGAGTGGACTGACGCTTTGGATTTGCTGAAGGATATTTTATCACAGCGGGCATCATTTGGCAAGCACGTTGCGGAAGCGATTGCCAGAAAATACCAGATCTATGAGGGGGCCAAACTGAAGGCGCTTCTCAGGGATAGCGGGTTCAGGGAGTTCCTCTCGGAATATTTTACCAGAAGGCTCCCCTGGTACCGCTGAACTCCCGGAGATGATCTTGGCGGGACCGCTCTCAGTCCTGCAGCTCCAGCCTCGCCAGGGTGCTGTAGATGGGTCCCTTCGGCGTCAGGGTGCTCTGCTTCAGCTCCACGGCGAGCACCCGCGACGTGCCGAAGTCCACGGCGGCCTTTTCCTTGATGAAGCCCGCGAGCCTTTCCTTGTTTTTCGCGGTCCTTACCCGGGCCACGGTCAGGTGGGGGACGAAATCAGCCTCTGGGCGGAACCCCATCTGCTGCAGTTCCTTCTCTATTTTCCGGTGAAGTTCCAGAATTTCATCCCTGCCCCTCTCCACACCGACCCAGATGACTCGAATATAGCTCAGGTTGGGGAATACACCCATTCCCCTAACGCCGATGTCAAATTTTTTCGCACCATTTACCGCTCTTCCGAGGGCGGCGGCGATCTCCTCAACCCTTTTTTCCGGGACCTCCCCCAGAAACTTGAGCGTCACGTGGATGTTTGGTGGCTCGACCAGCTTGACGTCAGCCCCGGTTGCCCGGAGCTGCTCCTGGGCCTCAACTATCCTTTTCCTTACCTCCTCGCTCACATCGATGGCGATGAACGCGCGCGGCATCTTTTCAACCCGATTTTCCATTTAACTGACAAGAGCACCTGATTTAAATAGCTGCTTGCGTGATCCTCCGAAAAAAGCGGAGAAACGGCCCCTGCCAGGAAAGAGCGAAAAAATCAAATAAAAAAAGGGAAAAGGGGGCGTTTACTGGACCTTTACCTCGACACCCCGCTTCTTCTCCTTTTCCGCCTTGGGTATTTTCACCTCGAGGATGCCGTTGTTGTAAGTCGCCTCTGCCTTCTCTGGAACCACCTTGCAGGGCAGCTGCACGTAGCGGTAGAAGCCCTCGTAGCTGCGTTCCAGGTGCTGCACTCCCGCTGTTTCTCCCTTGCTTTCCCTCTTTCTCAGCACCTTGACCTCTAGGCTGTCCTCGGTGACGTTGAGCTTGATGTCCTCCTTGTTAACCCCTGGGATCTCTGCCCTGATGGTCACGTTGTCCTCATCCTCCCACAGGTCCATCAGTGGTTCTCTCCAGCCGCCCCAAGCCGGTGCCAGCGGGGTGGCGAACGATGGTCTGGCGAGCAGGTTTCCAAACATCCGATTGATCTCCCTCTGCATCCTTCTCATCTCATCGAAGATGTCCATCCAGATCATGTTCACCACCTCCACTAATTCGTTTTGTTTTTGACTATTTCAAATAGTTATAGCAAGGTTAAAGTATTTAAATTTAACGGTCCAATAGTAAAAAGGTGGTGTCATGAGGGAGATCTTGATCCGCACCATGAAGCAGCCGGCGAAGAGCACGCTGGATGGGGACCTGAAATGGTTCTGTGAGTCCCTAGGGCTGCTCGGGGTGAGGGACAGGTCTGAGACGGCAGTGAAGGTCTTCAAGGCGTTTCTGATGGAATCGAAGAAAGGCCAGATAACCGTGGACGATATTTCCCAACACGTCAAGCTCAGCAGGACCGCGATCGTTCATCATCTGAACCGAATGAGGAGGGCCGGAGTAATCTCAAAGGAGGGAAGCAAGTGGGAACTTCGCTCCCATTCTCTCCAGAAGATCGTGGATGAAATAGAGCTGGACATTCAACGCACCCTGAAGTCCATCCGGGAGATCGCCGAGGACATAGACGCCAGCCTCAATCTCCCCGTCCGGTGATCGCCGCAGATTTCAAAGTTTTATTTAGTTCCACCGGCAAGTGGAATTGTATGAAAGCCGTCTGTCTCCTCTCGGGTGGTCCTGACAGCGCCGTGGCCGCTGCTCTGGCAAAAAGGGAAGGCTATGAACTCTACTGCCTGTCCTTCAACTACGGGCAGCTGGCCACCAGGGAGCTGGAGAGCGCCAAGAAAATTGCCCGGGCGCTGGGGGCGAGGGAGCACCGGGTGGTGGACATCTCATTTCTGAAGGACCTCTACGGGCCGGGCGTCACCGCTCTGATTGACAGCAGCATGCGCATGCCGGAGAAATTTGACACCAGCATCATCGTCCCGTTTAGAAACGGTGTAATGCTGGCGATCGCGGCCGCCTATGCTTCATCGCTCGGCGCCGAGGCCATCTTTTACGGGCCCCAGCTTGACGATGCCAAATTCTATCCCGACTGCCGGGAGGAGTTTGTCCGCGCCATCTCCAAGGCCATTTCCTTGGGCACGGAATCAAAGCTGCAGGTGAAGAGCCCGCTCACCGGCATGACCAAAGCCGAGGTGCTGAAGCTGGCCGTGAAGCTGGGGGTTCCGCTGGAGCTGACGTGGAGCTGCTACCGCGATGGGGAGATTCACTGCGGTAAGTGTGAGTCCTGCAGAAACCGGAAAAAAGCCTTCCAAGCCGCCGGAATTGAGGACCCCACCCAGTACGCCGAGTAGCTACTTCAACCCCTGTTTTTTGAACTTCCAGAGCGACAGCCCGGTTACCTCATCGTGTTCCCTTTCCAGTTTCTTCCCGATCAGCTCCAGAAGGTGAATTTCGGCGGCAAAGACGGTGGCCTGAACTAGGTGCCCGGCGTAGGTCTTGCCCCCGGCGTCGGAAAGCACGGCGTGCAGGTGGGCGAAGGGCTGGCCGTCCTTCCAGGAGATGTTTCCCCAGGAGTCCGCGATTTCCAGCGGCTCTTCCAGCCTGATCTTCCGGTATTTCCTTTTTGACTGGTCGTAATAGGCGAGGGTCGCCTCCGCAACTGAGCCGATCACGGCGAAAAGGGCCATCTTTATTTTTTTCTCCCTCACCAAATCGAGCGTGGACTTCATCAGCTCCGAGCGGTAGTCAGCCCGGCAGAGGAAGGCCCTGCCGACCCGGTAGCTCGCAGATTGCATTTACCTCCCCTTTTCCCTTGGTCCTCCGGCTTAAGATAGTTGCCCGTGACAGGTGTTTTAACCACCAGGAGAGATTTTTGTTGGGTGCAGCATGGTGGAGATCGCCGTCATTTCATCCTCGGGAGTTCAAGCCGCGGGTGAGGCCATGGAGGCCATTAGGTCGGGAAAAAACGTGGTTTTTCTCGGCGGCGGTTTGTCCCTCACCGAGGAGGCGGCTCTCAAGTCGGCCGCGTCCGAGCGCGGGCTTCTCTTTCTGGGCCCGGGCTGCAGCACGTCGATTTTAAACGGTCAGGGGTTCGGCATCTGGAACAAGGTGCGCCGCGGCCCGATAGGGATAATCGGCACCTTCGGCAGCGGCATTCAGCAGGTCGCCTGTTTGGTTGATGGTGTTGGCGTCTCCCAGGCGCTTGACGTGGGCTGCAGGGACCTTTCCCAGAGCGTTAACGCCTCGGGTACCCTGTCGGCCTTAAAATTTTTGGCGGAAGATCCGGCCACAGAAGTCATCGCGGTGCTTTCCCGCGAGCCCGTCACCAGCGTCCGACGTCTGGTGCTCGAGGCCGCCGCGGAGACGGGAAAGCCGGCCGTGGCCTGTTTCCTGGGCGGCAGGGCCGGCGGGGGGCAATCCGGAGTGACGGTCGTGAGCACCCTTGAGGAAGCCGCAGCCGAGGCGCTGGCTTTAAGCGGTGCCGGTAAACCCGATGAGCTTTCTCCCGCCTTGCCGGAGAAATTCAGGAAAATTGCCGCGGAGGAGTACGGCAAGTTTGGCTACGGGCAGAAGTTCGTCCGGGGGCTTTATTCAGGCGGGGCCCTCTGCACGGAGACGATGGTGATCCTGCGAAGGTATTTTGACGCTATTTACTCCAACGTTCCCCTCGAGCCCAAGCTCAGGCTGCCGGATCCCCATTCCAGCAAGGGCCATGCCTGCGTGGACTTCGGGGCCGAATATCTCTCCGGGGGGAAACACCCGGCGGTTGATCTCACCCCGCGTTGCGAGAGGCTGGTGAAGGAGGCGAAGGATTGGGAAACCGCCGTGGTCCTGTTTGACGTTCTCCTGGGCTTTGGGGCCCATCCCAACCCCGCGGGTGAACTTGTCCCCGCTTTGAGGGAGGCAAAGGAGATCGTGGAGGAATCGGGGGGCTACCTCAGCGCCGTGGCCTCGGTACTGGGCACCGGCGGTGACCCCCAGGATCTCAGGAGGCAAGTGGAGCAGCTGGAGCGCGCGGGAGTTTTGGTGATGAATTCCAACGCCCGCGCGGCCAAGGTGGCCGCGCTGATTGCCACGCAGGGCAAAATCTGGAAAAGTTTGGCCCGGTGATCGGGTTCAAAGGGCGAAGGCCGCCTTGATTCCGGTGATGATGAGTTCTATGGCAAAGGCGGTCAGCAGCAGCCCGGTGATCCGGGAGATAATTCCCGTGCCGAAGTCCCCTATCGCCCGGCTGATGTGTCCGGAAAACCAGAGGACCAACCAGCTGGCCACTAAGGCGATCAAGGCCGCGATTGAAGTTATCAGATAACCATACTGCTGCACAAAGATCATCGTTGTGACGATCACCCCCGGACCAGTGAGGATGGGCGTCGCTAGCAGGGTGATGGCCGGAGAGCTTTCCCCCCTGCCGCTGATCGACAGCGACAGCATCAGCTCGATCCCGAGGATGGTGAGGATCAACCCACCGGCGATGCTCAGCGAGGCAAAATCTATCATGAAGACATCGAGGAGAAACTGGCCGAAAAAGAGGAAGGCGAAGAGGACCCCTCCGGCGGTGGCTATCGCCTGCGTGGCCGCGGAGAGCTTTTGCGTTTGGTTCATGTATTTCGTCACCGAGATGAAGATCGGGACGCTGGAAAAGGGACCCATGATGACGAAGAAGGTAAGGGCCGACTTGATTATTTCATCCATCATGTGATCACACTTAAATCGACCTAAGCGGTTAAAATACTGTCCGCAGTTCATCTCTGGGCCGGTCTTCCCCGTTGTTGAGCCAGATGGGTCGATTGTTAACTGCCTGGCGTTATGGGCTGCGGCCGGAAATTTCCTTTTTTCCTTTTTTTAAACGGGCAGCCCTCAATGATGCGGCGGGAGGCTTGGAGGTCCTTCTCGGCGTCATTGCTGTGGCCGTTTCTTGGCATGTGGGGCTTGCTGTCCTCGAGAGACACCTCAGCCGGGGCAGAAGGGGCCCCTCGCTCCTGAGGCTTCTCCTCCTGGCCGAAGTTGAGGTCCTCCGCGCCCTGAGGGAGGAGCTGAAAAGATGCCGCTCGCTCGATGATGATGAGGTCAAAATGAAGCTTTCCCGGGTGGAGCAGAGGCTGGAGGAGCTGGGTGAGGATGGGTCGTGAGCTCAGGCTGGAGGCGGTAATGGATGATGTGGACCGAATTCTGGAGCTGGACCAGGACAGCCCGGAAAAGGCGGCGAAAAGGCTGCGCAGGCTGGATCAGAAACTGGAGTGGCTGCTCGAGGCGTCAAGGGTCGACGAGTCCCGCTGGCGGAAGCTGAACAAAGCGGTGGCGTCGGTGAGGTCGGCGGCGGCAGAGATGTTTCAGTCCCTCGGCAGCGCCAGAAGGGATGTCCAGCTGCGCCAGGACTGGCTGCGCTTCGCCCGGCGGGATTTTATGGCGCTCAAGGAGGAGCTGCTGGCGCTCAGGGAGCAACTGGTTGGCGACGCCGACTTCTTCAGGCTCGCCTGCCTGCGAGACCAGATCGGAAAACTGGCGGGCACCAGGCCGGAGAGGCTTTTCCAGGAGCTGCATGAGGCCGGCTTCCTGAGCGAGCGCACCTGGGTTCTGCTGATGTCCTACCCGGGCTCCGGGGAGGAGTGGCTCAGGGACGGGGAGGTCTCCAAGCAGATTTCGCGGATTTCCTCCTGGCTCCTTGAACTCCAGGAGGCGAGAAAGGGTCGAAGGGGGCAGGGAAGAGGCCCGCCCCAGGGGGATGTCCCCGATGATCTTCAAGGGGAGCGATGAGAGGGCCATCATCGCCGACCATGGGAGGATGGTGGCGAGGCTGCAGGACGACGTTAAAATTCTGAGCCAGCGCCTGGCGGCTCTGGAGAGGAGGGTCTCAACCCTTGAGGCCAACCTGGCGGGTCTGGTGAGGCTCTGCAGCAATCTTGCCTCCTCCGGGTTCGGAGTCGAGGGCTGCCGGGCGGGGGAAGGGGATGGGCTGTGAAAGGAGAACCACGACGCTCGGCAGCGAGCGCGTGATGAAGATCAGGTGCAGCGGCTGCAGTGGTGGGGCCTCGGTAGAAAAGTCAAGTGAGTGCATGAGGGGGGTTCTGGGGGCCCTGGTTGAGGAGCCCGACGTTGACGTTGTCGTTCTTTCGGGATCTTATGAGCACGAGTACAGCGGTGTGGGCCTGCAGGCGCTCAAAGAGGTTGCGGAAATTCTCGATGAGTTCCGTCGCTGGTCGCTGGCAAACCTCACGCCAGCTGACTGCAGAAGGTGTGAGGCCTCTCGCAGACTCCAGCTCAGCAGGGCGCTTGAGGAGCTCTCCGGCAATCCCCTCTCGGGGCTGCGCAGGCTGGAGAACCTGTGCCAAGAGATCAACGCGAAAAGGGCGCGCGGGGCCAGCAACTGTCGGTCCTGTCGGTCGGAATTTATCAAAAATACTCTGGAGCCGCTGTTGAATTCACTGAGGGGATCAGCGCTGCTGCGGGCTGCCCAGGCGGGCCTGAAATATTCAGAGATATTGCGTCCCCTCGTCCGTCCCTGCTTTTTGACAACCCGCCTCAGCATGGAGCCGCCACCCGATGGTGAGCTCATCGATTCTTACGAGGTCGAGGGCTGTGAGCTGAAGATCTATCGCCTGCCGCGGCGGCTTCAGCATCTTTATTTTTTGGTTCCACCGGAGTACCGGCTGACCCACGACCAGGTGGCGCTCCTCCGGCACGCGCGGCAGATGATCGTCGAGCAATGCCCGGCGCTCGACCCGAACCCCCTGCAGGCCCGCAAACAGATTGCGCGCCTGGGAGAGAGGCTGATCATCGAGAGGGCGGTCAAAGAGAGGATTCAGGTCTCGCGGGAGGAGGTCAGGGCCTTGGCCTCCTACCTGGCCAAGTTCACGGCCGGGCTGGGGCTGCTGGAGTCCCTTCTTCAGGATCCTAAGGTTCAGGACATCTACATCGATGCCCCGGTGGGAACAACACCGGTGCACATCTTGCATCATGATCACGACGAGTGTCTCACCAACATCTTCCTCACCCCAGACGACGCTGAGTCGATGATCTCAAAGTTCCGCGCCCTCAGCGGCCGGCCTTTCTCCGAGGCGGATCCTGTTCTGGACCTCAACCTGGGTGAGGTGAGGATAGCTGCCATCGGGCCGCCCCTCAGCCCCGGTGGCTTGGCCTTTGCGCTGCGCCGGCACAAGCCCACCCCCTGGACGCTGCCGCAGTTCATCAGGGCAAAATTTTTGACCCCCCATGCGGCGGGGCTGCTCAGCCTGCTGGTGGACGCCCAGGTCTCCCTGCTGATCGCTGGCAGCCGCGGAGCGGGTAAAACTTCCCTGCTGGGGGCGCTGATGCTGGAGATTCTTCCCAAGTTCAGGATCATCACCATCGAGGACACCAGGGAGCTCATGGTGGAGAGGCTCCGCGGGCTGGGTTATAAGATCCAGTCACTGCAGGTGCAGTCGTCGGTCTCGGGTGGGGGAATCGAGTTTCGCGCTGAGGAGGCCCTCCGGGCGGCTCTTCGCCTGGGTGAATCGGTGCTGATCATAGGAGAGGTGAGAGGTGAGGAGGCCCGGGTCCTCTATGAGGCCATGAGGGTCGGGGCGGCCGGGAACTCGGTGATGGGCACCATTCACGGGGCCACCGCGCGCGATGTTTTTGAGAGAGTTGTTCACGACCTCAGGATACCGCCGAGTTCTTTCAAGGCAACCGAGGCCATCGTCGTGGCCGCGCCCATCCGGGTGAGGGGAGGGGCATCTCGGGCCAGGAGGCTGGTGCAGGTGGTCGAGGTGAGAAGGGGATGGCGCAGCGACCCGGTGGCGGAGAACGGGTTTGGGAATCTCATGTATTTTGATTATTCCGCCGACTGCTTGCGTCCGGCGCGGTCGTTGAGGAAATCAGAGTTGATCGCGGGGATAGCGGGTAAATGGGGGGTGACCCCGGCCCAGGTCATGGCCAACCTGGAGCTCCGGGCCAGGATTTATGAATCGCTGGTTGAAGAGGCGGAGTTGGGCCGGACGGAACTGCTGGAGGCCCCGTTTATCGTAAAGACCAATCTCGCCTGGCACTCCCTTCTCGAGGAGCAGCTCCAGAGAGGGGGCGTGGACTATCGTGAGCTGTTTCAGAGGTGGCGCGAGTGGTTCGATTCGGCGTTGGATCAAAGGGGATGATGAAGCCCTCTTTTCTGAAGGGCTGGCGGGATAACTGCGAGAAACTGAAGGCCGCGGGCGAGGCGCCCCTGCTGATCGGCTATCTCACCATGGCCATGAAGATAACGCCGAACCTGGAGCGGGCCTGTAATTTTGCGGGCGAACAGCTGGGCGGCCGGATGGGGCAGGATCTGAGAAGGAGGCTCTCCGCTTGCCACCTGCGCCTTCATTCTGGCGCGGACGAGGCGCTGCGGGGGTTTGCCCAGCACTGGGAGAAGGTGCTTCCGGAGCTGGGTCGGTCCATCTATCTCATCCGCAGCTCCCTGAATGAGCGGAGAGCCAGCCGGGAGAGGACGCTGGACAGATCGCTGCAGCTGGTCTTGCAGGGCGCCAGGGCAAGGATGCGGGAATTTTCCTCGAGCATCAACCTGCCCACCTTGTTGATCTACAGCCTGGGGGTATTGCTCCCGCTGGTCCTCGTGGTCATCCTGCCGGTGCTCTCGGTAATGGAGCTTCAAATCGGGCCGGTGCCGATGGTCCTCCTGTACTGTGTTTTGCTCCCCCTGCTGGTCTATTTCCTGAGCAGCAGTGTCCTTTCCAGACGCCCGGCATCTTTCCCGCTTCCCGGCGTCAAGGCCAGGGTGAACTGGTTTCGTTCGATTTTTGCGGCCGCGTTCACCTCCGTTCTAATCCCGGTAGCTTGTCTGTGGCTCGGGGCGCCTTCCGAGATCATGGTTCTGGCCGTTCTCTGGGGGCTGGTGCTGGGAATTTCCCTCTCCCTCCACTTGAGCTTCAGGGGGGCCTTCCGGCGTCGTGAGGAGATCATCCAGATGGAGGAGGAGTTCAGCGAGGCGCTGGTGCAGCTGGGCAATCGCGTCAGCGAGGGGCATCCCGCCGAGGAAGCCCTGAGACATGTGGCCGTGACCATGGCCGGAAGCAAGCTGGCGGAGGTCTTCAGGGCAGCAGCCTCGAACATCAGTTTGGGAGGGATGGGGCTGCGCGCGGCCCTCTTTGAGGAAAACAGGGGGGCGATGAGAGAGGTGGGCTCAGGCATGATTCAGGGGACGCTGAAGATGCTGGTCGACCTGATTGAGAGGAGCACCCGGGCCGCCGGAGAGGCGATCCTTCAGACGGCGCAGCATCTTCGTGAGCTGAGGGAGGTCAGGGAGGAGATGAGGCGCTCGATGGCCGAGGTGGTGACCTCCATGCGGGCGGTGGCGCTTTTCTTTGCCCCGCTGATCACCT
The DNA here is from genome assembly GCA_001515205.2 of Candidatus Hadarchaeum yellowstonense. Lineage (GTDB taxonomy): Archaea > Hadarchaeota > Hadarchaeia > Hadarchaeales > Hadarchaeaceae > Hadarchaeum > Hadarchaeum yellowstonense. Next base: position 37,376 of record LQMQ01000039.1, on the reverse strand, counting down.
CGGTTGCGGCGAGGGTACAGGGGGTGCTTTCGGAGAAAACAGCCGCTCTTGAGTTCTTCGGCACGGCCGGGATCTCTCCTCCGGAGTTTCTCCTCATCCTTGGCGTTTACGTGATCATCCTGACGGTGATCCTGGTCAACTATGTGGTTGAGATCGAGCTGGGCGACGATGGGCTGGCCAAGAGAATGGCGGTGGCGGGGGCCCTGCCGGTGGCCATGGTGGTCTTTACGGCGGGGACAATACTGGGCGGGCAGCTGATCGATTTTCTCCTGGGCTAGTAATGTTTAATTGAGGTGTTGACAACTTCAACATGAGCGGTGGTAGTCTAGCTTGGTTAGGACACGAGCTTGCCAAGCTCGCAGCGCGGGTTCGAATCCCGCCCACCGCACCAAAGTTTTCTGTTTTTGAAATTTCCGGAGACCCTATAGTTTGGGTCCCGGGTCACGGATCAGGGGGGAGCTGGCGCAATGTGGACCCCCACCCAACTTTATAAACTCGCTCATGTTCACGGTTATAACTTCAACGCCCTCTTTTTCCAGTTTTTTCCGGGCAGCTTCAAATCCCTCCAGCATTATTATCTTGCCCGGCTCAAGGGCCAAGGTGTTGCAGGCGTAGTCCTTAGCCTCCTCCGGAGGAACCTCGATCAGGTTGATCTCCTTTTCCTGCAAATACTCCAGGAAATCGTAAGGCACTCCTGGCGGGTAGATCAGGGCAACACCGGAGTCCACGTAACCGAAGACGCAGTCCAGGTGGGCGAATCCTCCGGCAGGCCAGTCGACGTTTTCAAGCCATCCCGGTATGGGGACGATCTTGATCTCCTCAACTCCCACCGAGGCGAGTATCGCTGAAACTTGATCGATTCCCTCCTGGTTTGTCCTTATGCTCTTGCCTATGCACACGTGAGCGGGGTCAAGCCAGACCACGTTGCCTCCCTCAAACGTGCCGTATCCCCGAACGGTGTACAGGATGGGGCAACCCAGCTCCATGACCCTTTTTGCCCACCAGAATTCGGCACCCCTGTCCCACGGTAATGCCATGCGGTGGACGATGGCCCCGCCGCGGACCACGAAGCCGAAGTCCCTTGTTCCCCAGAGCCCCTGGAAGGGGGCATACGGGCCCTTGGCTTTGGGATCGGGATTGAGATAATGAACTTTTACTCCCTCGTCCTTTAAAATTTCAACAAATCTGTCGTGCTGTTCCACAGCCCTGCTCACGTCGGGGACGCTTTTCATGCCGTACCATTTTAGGTCTTTCTTCGGTGGCGCTATCTCAGAGCCTGGCCTGTGTACCAGCACCTCCCTGAGCTTTCCGATCTCGCTCTGGGCTCCCCAATTTTTGCCCCAGATGTGTTTCAGCTCGTCATCATAGCTGAGGGGTATGGGAACGGCGGGCCTGGTTTTATCAACCTTCTTTAGGGCTTCTTTAACCTTGTCCATACATCCACCAAGTTCTAGCATAGCTAAGTTGCCCAATTAAAATAATTCTTTGGGCCAAACTGGCCGCGTGATCTTAAGGCGCAATTTTGCCACGGTTTTTGGTCAGGGCCGGAAATGCTATCCCGCGGCGAGGTGTTTGAAGCGGTGGCGAAAGATGGCGTAAACCATTAATTAGCTTGCTTCAATGGCGCGTCAGAAAATTTGCCGAAAACTATTTAAATAGCAGACGAGAGAAAATCGTAGCACCAAAAGGAGAGGTTGATAACATAGACGCAGAGGTCCTGGTTGGCCTTGTCATCTATGGCGTGATTCTGATAGTGATAGGATTATACAGTTATATAATATCAAGAAAAAGACATACGGAAGAGGAATACTTCCTAGCCTCTAGGGAACTCGGTTTCTGGGCGCTGGTCTGCACGGTTGGGGCCTCGTGGACGGGAATTTCCGCGCTGATTTCCTATAATGCGGCCTACACAGGCGGCGTGAGCACTTGGTGGATCATGGGCTTCCCAACTGTTTTTGCCACTGCCGTCGTCGCCGTTTTGGCCTACAGGATCAGAAAAACCAACGCCATCTCCCAGCCGCAGATATTTGAGTGGCGCTATGGTCCAAAGGTCAGGATAATTCTGGCTTTGCTTGGTATCTGGTACATGATGACCTGGGCGGCTTCCGAGCTAATCGGCGGCGGTGAATCCCTTTCCGTGGCTCTGGACATGCCTTACTTGGTAGGGTTATTGGCGATCACGGCGGTAGTTTACTTTTATACCGTGATCGGCGGGTTTAGAGCGGTTATCTATACCGATATCTTTCAGTTCATTTTGCTGAACATCATTTGTATTGCGACGAGCTTTATCGCCCTGAACGCGATAGGCGGTTTTGGAGCCCTCGCCCAGCTTCCCCAGGAGCTTGGCGCGCCCGGCTTTCTGGACTTTTTCGACAACTTCAGGTACAATTTTGCTTATGCCATTTCCTTCTCCTTGGCTTGGTTCTTGGAGGCCGACATGTGGCAGAGAATTCTGGCCGCGAAGAACCCCAGGCTGGTGATGAAGGCATTTTTGGTTGCGGCCATCATTTTCATCCCGCTGTACTTCATTTATACCTTGGGCGGCATGGCGGCGGTAAAGGTTGTGCCCGGCCTCGAGGGCGTTGGCGTCCTGCCCTCTCTGGCTAAATCAATATTCCCGCCGTTGCTGTTTGGGTTTGCTCTGGCAGGGATTCTGGCCACGGTGATGTCATCGGCTGACACCGCTATCAACTCAGGGGCATTGCTGTTGTGCGAGGACGTTTACCACAGATATATAAATAAGAAAGCGACGCCGCGGGGCCTGTTCGTGGTGGGACTGGTCGCCACCACCATCATAACTGTTTTGGCTTTTGGCGTTGGTGTCACCCTTCCTGACATGCTGTGGGTGTTGTGGCTGGCCGCGGACATTCTAGCCTGTGGCTGTTTGGTTCCCTTGATAGGCGGGTTCGTCTGGAAGAGGGCCAACGAAGCCGGAGCCTTGGCTGGAATGATAGTGGGAGCCGTGTTTGCCTTCTACAACTATGTAGGTGACCTCTTTGGCATTGAGGTCCCCAGGCCCTGGCCGGAGTATCCGTTTTACCTCCCGGTGGGGATTCTGTTTTCGGCGATCGCCTTCATAATAGTTTCCTTGGCCACCAAGCCGCAGTATGAAAAATTCAAGGCGCTAAAGCCAAGTGATTAAAAATGACTCCAGCTCCCTGCTACTGCGGGAAGATTCTGGAGGTTGATTTGTCCCGTGGCAACACTGCGGAGCGGCCGCTGGATCCCGCCGTGACGAGGAAGCTTGTGGGTGGCAAGGGGCTGGCCGCCTGGCTGCTGTACAAGATGGTGAAACCGGGTACCGATCCCTTCAGTGAACAGAATGTGTTGATCTTTGCCACCGGCCCGCTGACCGGCACCATCGCCCCCTCTCAGAGGGGACTGGTCTGCGCCAAGTCGCCCCTCACGGGCACCTTTTCCGACTCATATTTCGGCGGCCATTTCATTCAGGAGCTGAAGTACGCGGGATACGACGCCCTGGTCATCAGGGGAAGGGCGGAGAGGCTGAGCTACCTCTGGATCAATGACGGTCATGTGGAATTAAGAGATGCCTCGGGGCTGAGGGGACAGGACACCACCCAGACCAGCCTCTCCATAAAGAGGGAGCTGGGCGACGCCAAGGTCAAGGTGGCCTGCATCGGCCCTGCGGGGGAGAGGAGGGTGAGGTTTGCCCTGATCGACTGCGATGTCAAGAGGCAGGCGGGGCGCGGTGGCCTGGGGGCGGTAATGGGCTCCAAGAACCTCAAGGCGGTGGCCGTCCGGGGCACCGGTTCAGTGGGGGTGGCAAAGCCTCAGGAGTTTTTTGAAACGGCCAGAAAGTTTCATCGAACCTTGCTGGAAAGCGAGGCCGTGCGGACGGTATGGAGCAAATACGGGACGGCGGGGTCGGTCGAGTTCTCCAACATGCAGGGATTCTTCCCCACGAGGAACTTCCAGGACGGGCACATCGAGGAAGGCGAGAGGCTCTCCGGAGTTTCCCAGAGCAAGCTGTTGTGGCTGAGGCGGGCGGCCTGCTATGCCTGCCCGATAATCTGCTCGGCAATCTCTTTCATCAGAAGGGGACCCCACAGCGGCACGGTGCTGGACGGCATAGAGTACGAGACCACCGGGCTGCTGGGCGCCAACTGCGGCCTGACGGATCCCGAGGTGGTCGCCTACGCCAATTACCTCTGCGATGAACTGGGGCTGGACACCATCTCCGCGGGCGGGGTGATTGGATTTGCGATGGAACTTTTTGAGAGGGGGATCTGGAGGGATCCCGAGCTGGAGGCATTGAGGCTGAGGTTCGGCAACGGCGAGGCGGTTTTGAAGCTGATCAGGAAGATATCTTATCGAGAGGGCGTCGGTGACCTACTGGCCGAGGGGGTGAAGGGAGTCGCGGAAAGGGTTGGTGGTAAGGCCGGAGATTTCGCGATTCACGTCAAGGGGCTGGAGACCCCCGCTTGGCCCCCGCGTGGTGCTCCCGGGATGGGCCTTGCCCTGGCCACGGCCGATCGCGGCGGTTGTCATGAAAGGGGCTGGCCGATCGGCTATGAGGTCGAAGGTATCCCCGGGCCATCCGGTCCCGTGGAGCGGCTATCGCTGGAGGGCAAGGCGGAGATCGTGAAGTGGGAGCAGGACTGGTTTGCGGCGGTGGACACGCTGGTCGGCTGCGACTTCAGCCGGACGGGACTCATGCCGGAGGACTCGGCGAAACTGCTTTCCGCGGCCACCGGATGGGAAATTAGCGCTGAGGAGTTCTTGAAGATCGGCGAGCGCGTCTGGAACCTGACCCGGATGTTCAACGTTCGCGAGGGCTTCACGCGAAAGGATGACGATCTCCCCAGGAGGTTTAAGGAGGAGCCCCTGCCCTCCGGACCAGCTAAGGGCCACATGATCAGCTCCGCAGACCTGAACAGGCTGCTTGATGATTATTACCGGTTGAGAAAGTGGGACTCCAACGGCATCCCGACCAGGGAGAAGCTGGCGGAGCTGGGTCTCGGGGAGTTCCTGTGAGGTGAGCTTGTGCCGGTCAAGCTGGAAATTCACCCTGAAAAATGCGTTGGCTGCAGGACTTGTGAGCTGGCCTGCTCCTTCAAAAAGACCGGGAATTTTGATCCCCATCTTTCCCGGGTTCAGGTGGCGATTGGCAACCCCAGGACGATAATGTACCCCGTCGCCTGCATTCAATGTGCCGAGCAGTCCTGCGTCAAGGCCTGTCCCGTTTCAGCGCTGAGGAAGGATGAGGCCACCAACGCCGTCCTGCTGGACAGCGATATCTGCACGGGCTGCGGGCTGTGCGTGAAGAGCTGCCCCTACTCAGCGATCAGCATGGATGAGAGGGGCAGAAAGCCGCTGATCTGTGATCTCTGCGGCGGAGACCCTGAGTGCGTCAAGTGGTGCCCCACGGGGGCGCTGGAAGCCAAGAATATCTAAAAATTTTTCTTTTGTCCAGTCCAGCGGATAAAGTCTTTTTTTAGATGTTCCCTTCCCAGATGTCGTTCAGCAGCTTCTTGGTGTTTTCCAGCGTGATCACTGCCGGGTTGATGTCGGGTAGGCCGTAGTTGTACTGCTGTTCCTTGGCGATGAACTCGGCCATTTCTGCCAGCTGGTCTCGCGGGACGTTCAACTCCTTCAGGCTGAGGGGCATGTTGAGGTCCAGCAGCAGCTCCTTCAGCCCCTCGACCACCTGCATGGCCCTCGCCCTCACATCCTTAGCCGGTTCATCGGTGAAGAATTTCGCCAGCGAAGCAACTCTTTCCGGCCACGCGGCGATGTTGAACTTGGTTATGTAGGGCAGAACTATGCCGCAGGCGGCACCGTGAGGTATGCGGTACCTTGGACCGATGGTTTCACCGAGGCAGTGGCCGATGTTGACCGCGGCCGGGGTGGTGATCGCTATTCCGCCGTAGGTGGCGGCCAGAGCCATGCCCGCCCTAGCGACCAGATCTTTTCCGTGGTGATATGCCCTCCGCAGGTATTTGGCCGCGAGTTCAACGGTCCGGTAGGCATAGGTGTCGGAAAACATGTTGGCGGTGAAGGACAAGACGGCCTCCAGCCCGTGCGAGAGAGCGTCTAGACCGGTGTGGGCGGTCAGCCTGGGCGGCATTGACTGCGAGAGGGTGGGGTCGACGATGGCCACGTCTGAGACGATTTTGGGGCTCATCACAAACCCCTTGTAGCCCTTCTCCTCGATGACCACGGCGTACCCTGAGGCCTCGCTGCCGGTCCCAGCGGTTGTGGGGATGAGTATCTTGGGAACCGGTGGCACCTTGATGCTGTCTTGAAGGTAGGTTATGTACTCCTTCATCGGGCCCGGGTTGGTGACGGCGGCGGAGGCGAACTTGGCCATGTCCAGGGCACTGCCACCACCAAAGCCGATGACAAGAGCTGGCTTTTCTGCCCTTGCCCTCTCCGCCACCTTCTCCACCATGCTTATGGTGGGCTCCTGTGAGGCCTGGTCATAGATGGCCAGTTGGTATTTTTCCTCCTCCAGCGGCTTCAGAATCCTGTTGGCCAGCCCCAGATCAACCAGGTTTTTGTCGGTCACGATCAGAATTTTTGATCCCTTGGGGGCGAAGGGCTCCACCTCACGGCAGATATTATCAACCGCGTTCGGTCCAAAGATGTATTTTTTCGGGTAGTTGAACTCAACATGCCCGATGCTTCCGGTTAAAATTTCTTCGGTCATGGGTGAAAGTCCCACGCGGTTAAATAAAAATGTTTTGTATTCTTGATTTTTATTTACTTTAACGATATTCTAACCAGGCGGATTTTCGGGGTTGAATTTTAGATCGGATTTCTCTTCCCTGATAACAACTTGGAGCTTCTTCCTCAGCTGTTCCCGGATCTGGTCCATTATCAGCTGATCCATCTCAATCCTCTTTTCCAAGGCCTGTATCTTCCTTTCGAGCCTTTCCAGCTCCTCCATCTCCCTGCCGATTCTTTCGATCGCGGAGCTCAACCTGGCCAGGGCCTGCAGCTGTTCGTAGGCATCGCCCGGGTTGGGCAATACTCCTCGCCTCGAGGCCTCGGCCATCTCAGCCGTCAGCCGATTTACCATCCTTTCCAGCTCCTCCAGTTTCTCTTTGCTGACTCTGATTGTCCGCAGCATTTCCAGCATTTTCATCCAGATCTCGGCGTCACCTCTCGCGTTCACCCGGGCACCCCTGAGAGCGAAACTTTCCGGTTTAAAAAGGGGTTTTCTTATGGAAAATCTATCAATTTTCGACACAAAAATCGATATATAAGAAGGGAGATATCAGAATCGTGGTTGATTGAAAGAGAGAACAGCCCCTGATGAGGCCGGTGATGAAAAAGCCGTTTTCTCCGGCTCAGTCCAGAAGTCGGTCAGGGATGAGCTGGAGTACCTGGTCCTGGCGCTGTTGCTGAAGCGGCCGAGATGCGGCACCGACATCATCAAGACCATCCACGGGAAATTTGGGTTGCTGCTCAGCCCGGGGACGATTTATCCACTATTGCATGATCTGGAGAGAAGGGGGCTGGTGCAGCACGAGCCGAGCGGCAAGGTGAAAAGGTATCGGCCGGTCAGGGGGATGGAGGAGAAAATCCGGGGTTTACTCCAGGACCGCATCAACGCCAAGAGGATGATCCTCAGTTTCCTTCAAAATGGAGAGTGAAAGTTGGCGTCTGTCTCAGGTCCCCTGAATTGATTCCAGCAAATACCTCTGGGCGGTGACGAAGTCCTTTATCCGGCTCTCCGCCAGCTTTCGCCCCTGATCGGTCAGGACATAGATCTTGGATCGCTGTGACTCCGCCTTCATCACGGTTACCAGCCCTTTGGCCTCCAGCGAGTAAAGAAGGGAGTAAACGGTCCCTTGGCTCAGCGAGGTGTAGTAGCGCTGGTAGATCGTCTTGATGACGTCATAGCCGCACATGGGATGCTCGCTCAGCAGGGAGAGGACGATGGTCTCCAGATGGCGCTTGACAAAGTGTTCGAGGGATTCCTTCGGGGCCAGCTCGACCTCAGGTTCCAGCTGCCGGCGGCTCCGGAAGTTCAGCGCCAGCGTGGTGGTCCCATCGATCGTGGAGATAATCACATTTTTGCAGATCCCCATCAGCGTCCTGATTTGCTCCTCGTCAAGGGATTCCAGGTTAAAAGCCATTATTGCCGTCCGCAGAACCGGATGTTTTTTCTTCTCCTGAGGCAGGGTAAATGTCTCCTCCTTGAGGGAGATTAACGACCTAAGGAGACCAACCGCCTTGTCGAAGCTGTGGCGGGTGACGAGGCCGCCGAAGTCAACCAGCACCCTGGCGGGACGTTTTTCCGATCGGGACTTGGCGCAAAGAGCCTCAAGCTTCTCGCTCAGCTCCTCGATTTCCTTGGGGAGATATCCCCTGCCCAGCGGAAATCTCAGCAGCCTGCCCTGGGTGATGGCCTCGCCGAATATCGTCTCCAGCTGTAACCTGACACCCGCCTCATCATAGGCGTAGAGGCAGGTCTCGCCGCTGGCCAGGCCGTTGTCGATGAAGGAGCCGAAGGAGCGCCAGACATCAACTCCCGGGCTGTAAAGGAGCAGCGAGCATTCGTTGACCAGCAGCTCGTTGACCAGAAGGACCTTTTTATCCAGCGGAATCGTGGCTGAGTTTTTGGGCGTCAACATATTTTTTCCTCACCTTGGTTCTTCCTTGGAAAACCTCCTTTTTAACCCGATATCTCCGGGGTAATTTGACGAGAAGACGAGGTTCATCTGTTCACTCCTCCTCAGTCTCAACTACCTCCATATAGCGCCTCAGCATCTCCAGCTGCTTGGTCTCAAGTGCCATTGGTGCCACCGGGACGATGAGCCTGGCGCGGTTGATCACCACAATCTCCCTTATGTCGTGCATCAGCTTCAGCGTCAGGTCGAAGCCATTGGTGGTGATCAAATATTCGAGCCCTTCGAGCAGGATAACCGCGTTCTCCCTCTTGGAAGCGAAAGCCGTGATTCGATCGCGGAGAATTCCCAGGTTCGATGGGGAGACCGCGTAATCAACTTCCACCTTTGAGAGCCAGAGGACGGTAATGCGGTCCGGAATGCTGTATTCCTTTCTCACGTGCGCCGGGTGGGAGGTTGTTATCACCAGGCCGGGATTGCCGTAGCGTACCAGGTCGGCAAACATCTTGAAAGCCTGTCTGGGGCTTCTCCCCTCGACGAGATAGCTCTTGCCCGCGACTAGGGGGAGATAGGTGCCCCGGATCTGAACTCCCTCTGGAATGGCCTCGGTGATGCCGTAGTGCTGCAGGAAGCCACCATACTTGCGCAGGAGTTCGGAAAAGACCTCCGAGGCTATCTCCGTGGCCTGTTTTGTCCCCAGGTCCCTTTTGGCCGCTTCATAGCAGATGTTAGCGAAGGTGGAGAAGGTTTCCACCAGCTCCCGCATGCCATCCTTGAACTTTGTCCCTGAAAGGTGCTGGTAGAGCCTGCTGAGGTCGATCTTGCCGTCTTCAGAAAGGTCAACCCTGCCAAGCGCCGGGTTTTTTCTCGCCATCTCGCTCAGCTCTCTCTTAATGCTGGCCCTGGTGGACTTCTTGCACATGTTCAGCAATCTCTCCAGATAGCGCTTGAAGAGGAGGTAGGCGAAGTTCTTGGCCTTGTCAACATCGGCGACGCCATCCGGCAGGCCGATGATTATCTCCCTTTCATAAACGGCCTCGCTGTATTTGCCTAGGGGAACCCCCAGCCTCCAGAGAGCCACCTCATCCCTGTAAAGTTCAGCCTCGATGCCGACCATGTAGGCCGCCTGGGCCGGGGAGGTGAACGCGGCGTAGAGGTCAACTATGGTGGTGTTCAGGTCCGAAAAGGCGCTGAAGATTTCTGAAATCCTTTCACTCTCATGAATTCTCCGGCTGTTTTTTATCAGCTGATCCACGTTGAGCACTCCGCCATCGATAAGTTTGTCATCGAACAAGATGGGGTGCTCCTCAACACACGGGGCTAGGGCGTCCTCGAGACCGGAAACACCGATCACGGGAACCACGTGGGCCAGGAACCTGTTCGTGAGGCTTGAGTAGGCTACCAGAGTTTGGGCGTCGTCTTGAACCAGTTTTGTTATCGATGCTTCCGGAGGGGAGGTGCTCGAGATCAGAAACAGTTTTCTTTCGGCAACGGTCAGGCAGGCAAAGACGAAGACCCAGATGACGATGCTCACGGCGCTGTACCAGGTAAATCCTTCGTTGACTGTGGTGTTCAGGGCCGAGAGATAGACGGGAGTTCCCAGGATGAGGGTGATTATTCCGGCCAAGGACCACCTAGAGCTTGAGAGACCAATGGCACTCCTCAAGGAGCCATATATTTTTTTGAAGGCCTTGATTTGCAGCGTTTGTCCTACTAGGAGCAAAAGCGCTCCGGTCATCCAAAGAATCACCGCTGTTTGAACCAGGATGTCCAGGGGTTGGAGAAGGGTGCTGACCCCCATGACCGCCACCGCGATTAAAAAGCAGATCGCGCCCAGTGTCACCAACAGCGAGGTGGTTGAATACCTGGCCCTTCTGGTGTTCTCAATGGAATAAATTACAAAAGTGAGGACTAGGAGCAGCATGGCGGTGCCGAGCAGCAGCGTAAGAATTTCTGGAAGGTTCATTTTTCGCGGCCTCCAAGCGCCTGATCCAGCGCGGAAAGCTGTTCCTCGGTGAGCTTCATTGGATTGATCGAGATCACCAGGATGGATTTGTTCTTGGCGCAAATGGTCCTCAGTTCCCGGAAGAACTCCAGCGCCCCTTTAAAGCCGTTGACGACTTTTATCTCCTGGAAACAGTCGAAGAGGACAACCGAGCCGAGGCCAACACCTGAAACAAAAGAACTCAACCCTGCCAGATCGTCAGGGGTTATAGTCCTTTCCTTGACCTTTTTGAAGGTCAGCCAGATGATTTCTGAGTTTTTCAGGCCGTAGCGATATCTGATCTTGCTCGGCTCAAGCTTGGTCACGCAGAAGGCCTTGAACCCATAGTTGACCGCCTCCTTGACCAGGGCGTAGCTTTCTGCGGGTTTTTCCTCCTTTTTCAGGTGGATTGATCCGGGCTTCATCAGCTGGAAAAGCTGGGGCATCTTCACATTTTTAGGGAGCCGGTCGATGATGCCATAACCGGAGAGAAGGCCGCCGCAGTCCCGCAGCAGCTGGCCCAGCCAGATGTTGGCCGCCGGCTCGGAACTGGACCTGAACTCTTCGTAGGTTTCCAGGAATAATTTTACATAAAGTTCCGACAGGACGGGATCCATCTGATCGCCGAGATAAAGGAGAATTTTTCGCGCAGCTTCCGGTAAGTTTAGGGATGGCAGTGCCGAGGGCTCGATTGAAATGTTCCCCTTTTCCCCAAGGGAGACGGCGTCACCCAACCCCACGTTTTTCAGAAATCTCTGAAACTCGATGACGTTTTCCCCGAGTTCCTTTCCGGGCAGGGCCAGAAGTAGTTCGTGGAGAAAAGATTTCAGCGCCAGAATGGACGGTGGCTCAGCGGTTCTTTCCACATCTCCCCCTCCAGCCGGTTATCGGTCAAAGAACTTTGCCTAGGGAGCCTCTTTGACATGGCTTCTTCCTCGCCGGTTGCGTTTGACGATTTTTCACTTGCGCTTCTGTTGAATTTCAGAGAAAGGGCCCACGCGATGGCAAGGAAAGCAAGGGCGCTGAAGATCCCACCCAGAGGCGGGGCATCGATGTAGCGGATAAGAAGCATGTTGCTAATTGAGACGGCAACGACGTAGAAGACGAAGTAGCTGATCAGCAGCACCGCATATTTTTTTCTCAGCAGTTCAGTTGGGGCAGTCCTGACTAGGTCGATTCCCACAGCCAGATTTGCCACGATGTAGGCCAAGTTAAAAACAACAACAGTGGCGAAATACCAATCGCTGGAGTAGCCATAGCTCCAGCCGAAAGTGGTCCAGGAAATTTTAAAGGGCATGAGGTAAAGGGTGATAGCTCCAAGAAATATGGCCGGAAGTAAGGCCAGCAGGTTAAGCTTGCTCTGCTTTTTGAGCATGAGAAAAGTGATCAACAGAAAGGCCGGGAAGGTAAAGCCGAAAACGGCGCCCACGGTGATGAAGTCCGCGGATAGCTCCGCGTTGGGCGCATTCCGGTGAAAAAACGCCATCAGAATCCACAGGCCGGCGAAGAGCCCGTAGAGAAAGAAGGAGCGGTAGACCCAGCTCTTGCTGTTCTTCAAGATCAGGAAGAAGGAGATCAGGAAGATAAGCCCACTCCCGACCAAGTACTGAAGGGTGATGGGGATGAAGTACCAGCCAGCCATGCTCATACACTCCTGAGCAATTCGATGTCATCGCTTTTATCCGTGCTGGCTATCTTGGGTGGTTTGATATTTCCTATTGGGACTCCCTCCTTCATTTTTTTCATAGTATACCTCATAAAGGCACCTTTTTTAAGGTACTGAACCTTGATCAGCTCCTGCGGTTCCTTTATCCCGAAATCATCCACATAATTTTTAAACTCCTGGTTTACCCGATAAAGGGCGTTGAACAGAAGCTCCGCGGTTTTTTCCTCTGAGAGTTCCCACTCCCGCTCCATCAAGAACAGCAGATGTTCTCTGGGATTCGTGGCCTTGGCGAGGCACCACTTGTCCGTTTCCTTCAGGCCGGCCTCGCAGAGGGCCCTGACAGCGATCGCCTGTGAAACCCTGAAGTAGCCGTAGATGTCGATTATCTCGTTCTTTCTGCCCTCAAATTCGAAAATCGGCAGCCCGTCGTCGCGAAAGTCAACAACCTTGAATTTGTCCTCGATGTTATATCTCATCAGCATCGTTCCAAATGGTGTCCCCACCAGTTCGTAGATTTCTCCCTTTTTCAGCTCATCGATCCTTTTCACCTCGCCGCTTTCGGTCAGGAACTCAAAATACATGTTGCGCAGATCCGGAATCAGATCCAGCTTTCTGTCGGCATGACCGTACATCACAATGCCAAATTCCGTACACCCGTAGGCCGTCGTGGGCGTAACTCCAAATTCATCCCTGATGTGGTCCAGATAAAGGTGCGTGTCGTAGCCGCCGAGGCCAATCCCCTTCACCGGCAAAATTTCCCTGGCCTTCCCGTATTTTTTTCCCCTGACCCTGCACTGGAGATACTTTAAAAAGAGCAGAAATTTCGTTACCCCAAAATTCATCGACTGGTAGTAGTCCCGGAAAAATTCATCCGGCCTGGTGAAGTACTGGGCCATCATGTAAAAGGTCGAGGCGATCCCGCCCGCCAGATCAATTCTGGCCCCCTTCTCAATTTCCCTGAGGATGATCCACATTTTCTTCCTCATGTTGCTGATGTTGTCGGTGACGCTTCGGGGCGGTATCGGCCTGAGCAGCTGCTCGATGGGGTGCATCTGGTAGCCCGAGGCGTAGGGCGCCGGCGCCACGATGTTCAGGTAGGTGTCACCCTTTCGCAGCTTGGTATCCCCTGGCTTGTCGCTGCAGGCCATCACCAAGTAGGAGAGGAGGCTCTCCCATTCTCCGCGGAAAGTTTTACCATAGGCCAGCCATTTGCTTTTCCCGCTGCTGCCCGACGTCTTGGCGCAGAAGTCAAAATCCTCCGGCATCCACCCCTCCAGCATCGGGGCAGCCATTTTACCTATCCGGAGGTAGTAATCCCACCAGAGCTCCCCCTTTTCTCTGGGGATGGTTCTGCTGAGCTGCTCCACCTTCTCTCCGAAGTCACGCAGGATGGTGTAGTCATCGTAGGTCGTCAGCGGTACCCCTTCAAATCCGTTAACACCGCCGGGACACAGCTTTGCGGCCATGTTTGTCCGCTGCCACTTTTTGAAATACTCTTCCCGGGCCCGGATGTTGTATTCCAGCTGTTCGGAGAACGGTTTCTCCAGGAAAGAACAATACTTCTGCCAGAGCTCTTCGCCATCCCCCATAGCGACCATATCTTGACAGAGGGGTGACGTTCTTTAAGGTGATGTTTTAGTTTCTGAAAGTTCCCCTTTATAAGCTCCTTTCGGTCAAAAGGGTTTACCCATCGGCTTTGTCCTTGACCCAGACTCAGGTCTAAAATAATGGTTGCCAGGCGGTCATCTTTCGTAAACCGGTCCGAGCACTTCCAGCCCGCCCTCGTTGACGACCAGCTGGTGCTTCTTCATGGAATGCCTGCAGGCGCGCATTTTTCTCACCTGGATGTAGCGCGTGACCAGCTCCGGGGTCTCGATCACGCCCAGCTCGATGACCCCGTCAGCGAGGTAGGACTCCGGGATGTGACTCCGCCCCTCGCCGCTGGTCTGGGCCTCCTGGATGATGAAGGAGGTCAGGCCGCTGTCCCGGAGCAGGTTGAAGAAGTGGTAGCTCTCCCTCCGCAGGTTGTCCGTCTTGGCGAGTGTTTGCAGGGCGTTGAGGGAGTCGAGGCAAAAAACGGTGAACTTTTCCTTCATCTCTTCCTTGTAAAACTTGATCACATCCTCGGTTATGCTCACCATGTTGAGCGAGGGCTCTTCCTCCCGCCACTCCCTGCGGATGTCCTGATAGTCAAAAATCTGGAGGTGCTCGGGCTTCTTAATCCCCAGGCTTTCCATGTTTCTCAGATGGCTCTCCCGGGACTCCTCCAGCGTCACGTAAACACCGAATTCATCCCTGTGCCGGGAGAGATAGCTGGAGAGGACGCTGTAGACGAAGCTGGATTTCATCGATCCCACTCCGCCCGTCACCAGCACCACATAGCCCGGCGGGATGTCGTTCTTCAGGACGTTGTCCAGCCCCCTTATGCTGTCGCGGAGCATGCGTTCGCCAGTTATCGCTTTCCGACGCTATTATAAACCTTTTTCTTTCATCCCCTGCAACAAGGCCTCAGTAGAACCCGTAGCTCAGGCCGCCACCTGAATTTCTGCGCCTTCTGCGCCCAGCCCTCACCGGCAGTATCAGGAGAGCCCCGGCGATGAAACCGCCGATGTGCGCCCAGTAGGCGACTCCTTCGGAAATCCCAGTTAGCCAGGTTATCGAGGCCGAGAAGACCTGCAGCAGGAACCAGAAGCCCAGGAAGAAGATCGCCGGGATCATGACTATCCTCCAGAAGAGGTAGATCCCGACCGCGGTGTAGACCCTGGCTCTCGGGTAAAGCATGAGGTAGGCACCGAGCACCCCGGAGATGGCGCCCGAGGCCCCGATGGTCGGGATATCCGAGGTCGGATCGGTCGCGGCGTGAATCAGGCTGGCGATCACGCCGGTGACCAGGTAAAAGGCCAGAAACTTTCCGTGACCGAGGACATCCTCGATGTTGTCGCCGAAGATGTAAAGGTAGAGCATGTTTCCCAGGATGTGGAGGATTCCTCCGTGGAGAAACATCGAGGTGAACAGCGTTTCAAGCCTCCTGCCCGCGAGCACCTCGACCGGCCTCATCCCGTAAAGGTCGATGGTCTCCTCAAACGTCCCGCTGATTAAGGTGATGAGAAAAACGGCCAGGTTAATCACTATCAGCGCGATGTTGACAAAGGGGAAGCGCGAGGTGGGGTTTTCGTCCTTGAGGGGAAACACTTGGGGTCACCGCTGGTCTTCGGCCGGGGTCACCACGACTACTGCGTCCCGGAACTTCTGGTTGGGGACGATTATTATCCGGCCGTCTCGGGTTCGGAGTTTGGTGATGGTCAGGGAGAGTTCCACCACAGTGCCCTTTTTCCCCTCGATTTCAACTTCTGTCCCCACCTTGATGTTTTTATCCCCGATCAGCGATATGCCGGCGAGGATGTTGGCTATCCAGAGGTCCTTAACCGCGAAGAGCAGGACAGTGCTGATGGCGCTGAAGGCCAGGAACAGCTCCAGGAGCGCCTGGATTATTCCCCAGACATTGAGGAGGTAAAGGATGACGATGAAGGCGAAGATCAGGGAGAGTGTGTTGGACAGCCGCTGGTGGCCCACCAGCCTCTTGAGCTTTCTCCTGAACAGGGTGCCCAGTACTCTCCAGAAGATGAAGATGGCGGCAACGACGACTATGGTGGTTAGAATCTGGGACTCCAGCATCCTCTCCCCTGACATTATTGTTTAAGTTAAATATAAATCGGTGAAAGTTTCTCTGGGTTTTCATGCTGAATTTGGTCATCGCCGACGCCGAGGTTGAGACGGTTCCGGCCGAAATCGCAGATCATCGCGTCATCAGGTGGCACGCTAGGCAAAGGGGCAGGCGCCCAACTGAAATCATCCTGAACTCCGGGCTGCATCATGCGGCGATGAGAAGGCTCCCTGACGGCGACCGCCGCGGCAGACCTGACATAGCCCACATGTGTCTGCTGCTGGCTCTGGACGCGCCGCTGAACCGCGAGGGACTTCTCCGCGTTTATGTCCACACCAGGCAGGACAGGCTCATCACGGTGAACCCTTCCACCCGCTTGCCCCGGGTGCTCAACCGGTTCGAGGGCCTTCTGGAGCAGCTTTTTTTAGCCGGAGAGGCCCCGCCCGGGAAGCCGCTGCTCAGGCTGGAAAGGGCCACGCTGAAGGAGCTGATCGGCAGGCTGCGGCCGAGGAAGACCATCACCTTTAGCGACAGGGGCCAGCGAAAGCTCATGAGTGAGATCTACTCCGGAGTCTCCAGGGATGATGACGTTTGCGTTGTCATCGGAGGATTTCCCAGCGGTGATTTCCTTTCGGATGTTGGGTCGATTTCCGATGAGCAGGTGTGCATCGATCCTGAACCCCTCACGGCCCCCACCGTCGTCGCGCGCGCGATTTATGTCTATGAAGAGTCCTTGGGAATCACCAGATCCAGGTTGGGCAGATGAGCATGACCCACCGAAAAAGACACCGGAGCCAGCTGGACGAGAACAGGAGCCTGGCGCTGGAGCGGGTGATCCGCCTGTTTGAGCTGGCGGAGGAAACTTTTGGGAAAAACCCCGAGCTGGCCGACCGCTACGTCAGGGCCGCCTGGAAGCTCAAAACAAGGTACAATTTGAGGTTGCCCCGGTCCCTCAGGATGAGGTTTTGCAGAAAGTGCCTGTCCTACTGGAGGCCGGGGGTGAGCAGCCGCGTCAGAGTTAAGTCAGGAAGGATAATTATTACCTGTCTGAGGTGCGGGCGGGTTAAACGTCTGCCCTATGGTACCGGGGGAGGCTCGAAGTTGCCCGCTGAGGCCCTTGGGAAAAACGTTAATACCGCCTGCGACCAGAAATTAGAGGACTAAATCAGGTTGGAGTGAGAATGTCAGTTCAGGAAGTTCAACCCACCGCGCTGATCAAGCGGCTGAGCGAGGAGCTCAAGAAGATCGAGGCGATAAGGCCGCCCCAGTGGGCCCTGTTTGTCAAGACGGGTGTCCACAAGGAGAGGCCACCGGAGCAGACCGACTGGTGGTACACCAGGGCGGCTTCGCTGTTGCGGCGCCTTTACGTCGACGGACCTGTGGGGATCTCCCGGCTGCGCACCTACTATGGAGGCCGGCAGAACCGCGGTCAACCTCCGGAGCATTTCCGAAAGGCCGGGGGCAAGATCATCCGCGTGGCCCTGCAGCAGCTGGAGAAGGCTGGGCTGGTGACCAGGGTCGAGCGCCGGGGCAGGAAGCTGACCCCCAAGGGCGTGAGCATGATCGAGTCCCTGGCGCGGCAGATGAAGAGCGAGAAGGCCTGATTTTATGGAGGAGGAGAGCGAGCTGGAGGCTTTGCGCAGGCGGAGGGCGCAGGAGCTTCAGGCGCAGTATGAGGAGCAGCAGCGCCAGGCCGAGCTGAGGCGCCAGTTTGAGATTCAGAAGCGGGCGATCATCTCACAGATCCTGACCCCCGAGGCGCGGAGCCGGCTGGCCAACATCCGCGCGGTGAAGCCCGAGTTCGCTGAGCAGCTGGAGATCCAGCTGATGCAGCTGGCCCAGGCAGGCAGGATCGTTGGTCAGATAACCGACTCCCAGCTGAAGGAGATCCTAGACCGGTTGCAGTCCCGCAAACGCGATATCAAGATCAGGAGGATTTAATGTGGCGAGAAACAAGAAATTTCCGGTGAAAAAGAGGCTGGCTCGGGCGGCACGGAGCACCAGGCGGGCCCCCGTTTGGGTGATGAGCAAAACCAAGGGAAAAATCCGCACCAGCATCAGGCGCCGCCACTGGCGGAGATCCAGGATTAAACCGTAGGTGGTCGCATGCCTGAGGAAAAAATTTTTGTCATCCCTCTGCGGGAGGTCAAAAGGGCGCCGCGCTACAGACGCACCAGCCGCGCCGTGAAGCTGATCAAGGAATATCTGACCAGACACATGAAATCGGAGCGGGTGAAGCTGGACCCGGCATTGAATGAGAAACTCTGGGAATGCGGCCAGGAGAAACCTCCCGCGAAGATCCGGGTGAAGGCAGTTAAAGATGAGGATGGGCTGGTGAAGGCCTTCCCCGCGGAATAGCCAAGGTGTGGGTGATGGCGATAATCAGGATGGCCTTTAACAGAAATCCTTACCTGGGGGCGTATTCCTTGTGCACCGATAAAATAGCTTTGTTGCCTTCAATCTTCCACTTTAAGGACAGGGAGGTTGAAGCCGCCCTGGGGGTGCCCGTGGTGAGGACCGACGTTGACCGCAGTCCGCTGATCGGCGTGCTGGTGGCGGGCAACTCCAACGGTTTAATCTGCTCGGAGTTGTTTGAGATGGGATGCGGGGAAGGAAGCGTGAAGCCGGATGTCGCGGTAACCCAGATCCCGGGGAAGTTCAACGCCTTCGGCAACGTTTTTCTGGTGAACGATTACGGGGCGATAGCCAACCCGGACCTGCCCGAGGAGACGCTGAGGCTGGTCAGCCGGAAGCTGCGCGTGCCGGTGGTGCGGGGGACGATTGCCGGGATAAAAAATGTGGGCGCCGTTGGCGTGGCCACCAATCGCGGTGCCTTAGTTCACCCCGATGTCACCGCCGCGGAGGTTAAGCTCATCGAAAAGACCTTAGGCGTCCCCGTGGAGGTGGGCACGGCCTGTGGCGGGGTGAAGTTCGTCGGGCTTTGCATGGCGGCTAACTCCAACGGGGCCATAGTCGGGATGACCACAACCGGTCCCGAGCTGGGGCGCGTGGAAAGCGCCCTGGGGTTCATCTGAGGTGATCGCATGCAGATCTACAGGATCAGCGGCTGGTTCAAGCAGGGCCTCTTCAAGCAGAAGTTCCGCCGGGAGGTGGTGGCCCTGTCGGAGAAGCAGGCCTTGGAAATAGTTTACTCCCTGCTGGGTAGCCGGCACGGGCTGTCGCGAAACAGAATCCATATAGAGGAGGTCACTGAAATTAAACCTGAGGAGGTAACGGATCCGAGAGTTCTGGCGATGCTGGAGTGAGGGAAGATGGAGACCTTGAAAGCAGAGGAGAGGGAGAGGCTGCAGCGCCTGCTGGCCGAGATGAACGACGGCCAGGCAGTGCTGGAGCTGTTGCGCCAGCAGCTCTCCGCCCTGGCTGGTTCTCTCTCTGAACTCAACATGACCGTCGGCGCGCTCAAGGCCATCAAGGACTTGCAGCCATCCACAGATATTCTGGTCCCGCTGGGCTCGGACACTTTCATCCCCGCCAAGCTTTCACCAGACGGCAGAGTTCTGGTGGGGCTGGGCGCCGACGTGATGGTTGAGAGAACCCCTGAAGAGGCGATAAAGTTCTTGGAGGCCCGGGTGGCGGAGGTGGAAAAGGCCATCGAGCAGACCCGGGTAGAGCTGGGAAAGATCGAGGAGCGGATCGAGGCCATCAGACCTGAGGCCGAGCGGCTGTTGGTTAAGGCGAAGGAAGCGACCGGTAAATAGAGGCCGTCGCCGATGTTTGAGAAGCTTAAACAGAAGCTGAAGCAGGTAAAGGAGCGCATTACTAAAAAAGTCGCTCCCGAGCCGCTTGAGGAAACCCGTGAGGTCCCAGCCGAGGCCAGAGCGGAGCCGCTTCCTGAGGTCATGGCTGAAGCCGGTCAGGAAGCCCGGCCTGAGGTCAAGGGGGCCGAGCCGCGGGAGAGTCATTTTGAAGTGGTTGAGAAAAAACCGGAGCCGGCGGTGGAAAGGCCCGAGGCCGGGAGGGCGGAAGCCGCGGAGCCGGGGAAAGGGCCGGAAAAAGGGACTCGGGCCGGGGTTATCCTTCCCGAGAAGCCGAGGCGCGGCTTCATCAGGGCGGTCAAGCGGGTGGCCGGCAGGGAGTTAACCGCCAAGGATATTGAAGACATTCTCTGGGATCTTCAGGTGGCCATGCTGGAGAGCGATGTCGCTGTCCCCGTGGCCGACCAGATAGTGGAGCGGGTGAAAGCGGGTCTGGTGGGCAGGAGAATAGGGCTGAGGACAGATGTGAAAAAGATGGCCGATGAGGTCCTTCGCGAGGCCATAAAGGAGGTGCTGACGAGCAAGCAGGAGGTTGACCTGATCAAGATCATCGAGGCCAAGAGGGCAAAGGGGGAGCCGGCGGTCTTCGTCTTCGTGGGCATCAACGGTCACGGCAAGACGACAACCATTGCCAAGCTGGCCAGATATCTGACCAAGCGCGGGTACAAGGTCGTGCTCGCGGCCGGGGACACCTTCCGCGCCGCAGGCATAGAGCAGCTGGAGATACACGCCGAGCGCTTGGGGGTTAACATCGTGAAGCAGAAGAGGGGCTCTGACGCCGCCGCCGTGGCCTACGATGCGATAGCCCACGCCAAGGCCCGGGGGCTGGATGTGGTGCTGGTTGACACCGCCGGGAGGATGCAGACGGATGTCAACCTGATGGATGAAATGAGGAAGGTGGTGAGGGTGGCTAAGCCTGACGCCGTAATTTTCGTCGGCGATGCCCTCACGGGAAATGACGCGGTGGAGCAGGCCAAGACCTTTGATCAGGCCGTTGGCATCACCGGAACCATCCTGTGTAAGATGGACGCCGATGCCCGGGGCGGGGCAGCCCTTTCAATAACCCAGGTCACCGGAAAACCCATCCTGTTTCTGGGCACCGGGCAGGGCTACGATGACCTGGTGGAGTTCAAGCCTGAGATCATCCTGAATGCCCTTTTCGGAGATTAATTTAACCGGCTGGGCCGGCCCCTTCTGGTTCCCCAAGGGACAGCAGCAATTTTAAAGCCCGGGGGACTTGTCCAGCCCCACGAACTTGATGCCCACGGCGGGAACCTTGTATCTCCCGGTCAACTTGATGAGCAGGGCGGTTACCGGTTCCACGAGGCGGCTGTTGCAGAGGCGGCCGCCGTCGATGGCCCGAAGGTTGGCAATTTTTTCCACGTAGCTCATGGTCTGGCGCCGCGCTTGGGCATCGTCGCCGCAGACCACGGTATCACCTTCCAGAGGATGGTCGATTCTCTGCAGCTCTTGGGCTCCGACCGTTTGTAGCGCCGAGCAGACCCGCGCCCGGCCGCCGACGATCTGGGCAACTGTTTCAGCGGCCGATCCCGCCGGTGGCGAATAGCAGGTGAGCAGGCCCTCTGTTTGTTTTAGCGGCACCATGGCGCTCAGCAGTATTTTATCCGGGGAGAGTGCCGGCATCACTTCCTCCAGTATTTTTTCACAGCCCTCGAAGGGGACGCTCAGGACGACAAAGTCGGCGCTTTTTGTCGCCTCCAGATTGGTTGCACCGAGGATGGTCCTGCCGATCTTTGCGCTCAGCTCCTGGGCGATCTTCTCGGCCTTTTCTTTAGATCTGGAGCCTATGATCACCTTCTCGCCGGCCATCGCCCAGCGCATGGCCAGCCCCTGCCCCAGATCTCCCGTTCCACCCAGAATGGCAATCATGGTATCAGCAAACTCCTCTTCTCCCGTGGTTGAAAAGTTTTGCTGTTGGGGTTGGAAGGCCAGCGGGTTGTAAAGTTTTTATCCTGGGAGCAATCATTTATCATCGCCAATGATGTCACGACATCGTCTGAGAAAGTCGATGATTAGATGATGGGCGGTCTGAGGCATTTTCGGCGTCTGTTTCTGAACTAAACCGCCGGCTTCAAGGCCGTTCAGAGTTGGAGAAGCAGGGGCCGATGGTGACAGCTGGCTAGAACTTTTCCGCTTCAGATCCCGTAGGTGATCACCCGGGCACCGTGGGCGCAGTACTTCAGCTGGCGGCAGCTCCGGCAGAGCGCGTAGAGGCCTTCCATGTCCCCGCGCCTGCCCAGCTCCAGCGCGAGGTCGCAGGCGTCGGTCCTGAATTCCTTACCGGTCCCAAAGGCAACTAGCGTCAGGGTTTTGGTTATGCCCTCGATGGTGTGGACCTTCTCCGGGATCACTTTGACCAGTTTTTCAAAGGAATCGGTTTCAACCTTGGCCACGACGGCGTAGGGCCCGGCCACCGAGTAGGCTTCGGTGACTTCCTCGACCTGCAGCAGCCTGTTCAGGACCTCGTCGACCCGACCCAGCTTGGTCTCCACGAGGATGAAGGCGACCGGCATTTTCACCCCTACTCAAAGGCGAACAGGGTCAGGGTGTTCTTGACTCCGTCCACCAGCTGGATCTTTTTGGTCACGGCTTCGGCTACCTTCTCAAACCTGTCCGCCTGCAGCTTGGCCACGATGTCGTGGGGTCCGGCCACAGTATAGGCCTCGACGACGCCCTCGGTTCTCCGGAGCTGGCTCAATATTTCGCGGATCTTGCCCACATCGGCATCGATCAACACAAAGGCAACCGGCATGGCTTCTTCCCCTCAGACCTTCGGCACCTTGGCTATCGCTTCTTGGACCAGTTTTTCCGGGTACTCGTAGTCGATGAGCTTGCCGCGCAGGAAGGCGTCGTAAGCCGCTAGGTCAAAGTGCCCGTGCCCGCTGTTGTTGAACAGGATCACCTTTTCCTCCCCCGTTTCCCTGCACCTCAATGCTTCATCGATCACCGCCTTTATAGCATGCGAGGTCTCCGGCGCGACCACAAAGCCCTCAGTTTCCGCGAAGAGTTTTGCTGCCTGAAAGACTTCAGTCTGGTGATAGGCCACGGCCTCCATGTATCCTTCATGGGTGAGTTTGCAGAGGAGCGGGGCATCCCCGTGATACCTCAGACCCCCGGCGTGGATCGGCGGTGGCACAAAGCAATGCCCCAGCGTGTACATCTTCAGCAGCGGAGTCATCGCCGCCGAGTCGCCGAAGTCATACATGTATGGCCCCTTGGTCAGGGTCGGGCAGGCTTTGGGCTCGCAGGAAACGGCCCTAAGCTCGGGTTTCCTTCCTGAGAGCTTGTCCGCGAGAAATGGAAAGACCAGCCCGGAGAAGTTGCTTCCGCCACCAACGCAGCCGAAGATCACGTCGGGGTAATCACCGGCAATTTCAAGCTGCCGCTTTGCCTCCAGGCCGATCACCGTCTGGTGGAGCATCACGTGGTTGAGGACACTGCCCAGGGCATATTTGGTGTCGTCGTGAGTGGCGGCATCCTCGATGGCCTCGGAAATCGCGATGCCTAGGCTTCCCGGGTTGTTCGGGTCCTCCTTCAGGATCCTCCGGCCGTACTCGGTTCTGTTGCTCGGGCTGGGAACGCACTCGGCTCCCCAGGTTTCCATCATGATACGGCGATAGGGTTTCTGATCGTAGCTGACCCTGACCATGTAGACGGTGCACTTGAGGCCGAAAAGCATCGTGCCAAAGGCTAGCGCGCTGCCCCATTGTCCGGCACCGGTTTCAGTGGCCAGCCTCTGCACCCCTTCCTTCATGTTGTAGTAGGCCTGGGCCACGGCGGTGTTGGGCTTGTGACTTCCCGGCGGGCTGACCCCCTCCCACTTGTAGTAAATCCTCGCCGGAGTCTTCAGCGCCTTCTCCAGCCTGAGCGCCCGGTAGAGTGGCGTCGGGCGCCAGATCCTGTAGACATCCCGGACCTCTTCAGGGATGGGAATCCAGCGCTCCTGGCTGACCTCCTGCTTTATCAGTTCCATGGGAAAGATCCGGGCCAGATCCTCCGGCCGGATGGGCTCCTTGGTCGCCGGGTTAAGCGGCGGATCCAGCGGAGTTGGCAGATCCGCCTGGATGTTGTACCAGGCCTTGGGAATTTCCTCCTCGTCGAGAAGGTACTTCATCTGCTTCATTTTTTCGACCACCTCTAATTGCACCGTGCTATTTATAAGCTTTGTGCTATTAAGTTCATCAAGGTACAAAATGATACAAACATTGATTCAGCTGCCGATCGGCTTCATCATCGGGCTTTCGGGGTCGCTCATCCCCGGTCCTCTGCTGGCCTACACCATGGCGAAGTCTCCGAGCTATGGCGCACGCACCGGGCCCCTGGCCGTGGTCGGGCACGTGCTCGTCGAGCTGGTCATCCTTTCGTTGATTGCGCTGGGGCTGGGCGTGATCCTGCAGGCGAGGTCCTTTCAGTCAGGATTCGGGCTCTTTGGCGGGTTGATGTTGATCGTTCTCGGTTTGGATGGGTTTTCAAAGCTGAGAAACAGGTCAGCCCCCAAAAAGATGGTGGCGACGAAACACCACCCTATCTTGGGAGGGGTGCTCTACAGCACCCTGTTGAACCCGACGGTTATCTTCTGGTGGGCCACGATCGGGGTGGCCACGATCATGGAGGCCTATCTGGTCGCCTCTTTGGCCGGAGTTGTCCTCTGGCTCGTCGGCCACTTTCTCTCCGACTTGACTTGGTTCTCGCTGGTCTCGTTCTCGGTGGTGAGGGGCAAAAGGGTGATCGGCGTCAGGGGTTATCGGGTGATCCTTTTCCTTTGCACGCTGCTGCTGATAATACTGGGGACATATTTCATTTTCAAGTACGGCCAGCTTTTGTTCTGAGAAGGAACTCACGGGTTTGGCTTCTGGTTTCTAGACTTTCCATTGCGATTAGATCCTCGGGCTCATCAACGTCGAAGGCCACCGTCGTTGACCGGTAGATGCGGGGCTTGACCCCCACCCGGACTGCCTCGGCCACATGCAGGGGGAAGCTTTCACCGCCGAACTTTAGCTCCATGACGTCCGGGGGCCTGAGAAAAAGGGCGTTGGTTCCATTGGCCTTGGAGGGAGAAATGATTACTTCACGCGCGGCGCTGGCCATGGCGATGATATTTTCGACATCGGCCGCCCTCAGCAGCGGCAGATCCCCAGGGAGCAGCAGCACCGCCGTTGCCCCCCACTCGACCACGCGGTTGATTGCCAGCCTGAAGGCACCGTTAAGTCCGAGGTTCTGCTCCCTGATGGCGGTGGCCCCATTTTTGCGGGCGAAGTCGAGCACTTCCTCGTCCTGGGAGACGACAGCGGTTCCGGAGATGGAGGGGGCCTGGCTGAGGGCATGGAGCATGTCGGCGAGCATCGCCAGCACCAGCCATCGCCGCTGTGCGGGATTCAAGACCCTGGCGAGGCTGGATTTCGCCGCGTCCAGGCGCTTCACCGGGATGATGGCCCAAACGGTCATGGTAACAATCACCTTTATGTTATCCCTGTTTTATGGTTGTGTCGAGGTGGGTGGGGTGCGGCTTCAGAGGGAGATCAGCTACTCCCGCAATGTCTTTCTACCGTTAACCAACATGTGCCGCAATCGCTGCGCTTACTGTGGCTTCAGGAGGGATCCCGGTGACGGCGCCTGGTTCATGTCGCCTCAGCAGGTGCTGGCGCTGGCCCAACGGGGAAAGGAGGCCGGATGCTCTGAGGCGCTGTTCACCCTCGGCGAGCTTCCTGAGGTTCATCCGCAGGCCAGAGAAAAGCTTGAGGAGTTCGGTTATCGGAGCACCGTGGATTACCTGGTGGACCTCTGCCGGCAGGTGCTCGAGATCGGGTTGTTACCGCACACGAACGCCGGGGTCCTCCAGGAGTCGGAGCTGCGTCGCCTGCGTCGCTACAACGCCAGCATGGGGCTGATGCTCGAGAGCATCGCGGAACTCCAAGCCCATTCGAGGAGCCCGGGGAAGGCCCCCAGGCTGCGGCTGGCAACCATCGAGGCAGCCGGTAGACTTAACATCCCCTTCACCACAGGTATTCTGATTGGGATCGGCGAAAGCATGGAAGATCGCGTTCGTTCGCTGGTGAAGATCAAGGAGCTGCAGGAGCGCTACGGCCACATCCAGGAGGTAATCATTCAGCCCTTTGACCCCAAACCCGGCACCCCGATGGCTTCGTGGCGCAGGCCGGACGAAGGCACCCTGTTGAGCACGGTGGCCCTCGCTCGCTCGATCCTGCCCGACACCAGCATTCAGGTGCCGCCCAACTTGCTGAGCCGCAACGGCAAGATCACTCCCCCGGGCAGCCCCGACTTTGTGGTTGCTGTTTCGGAGGTGATCTCAGCGGGCGCCTCTGATTTTGGCGGCATTTCCCCAGTCACACCTGACTTCATCAATGCCGATCGCCCCTGGCCCAGCGCCTCCCAGCTTCGGGCGGCCATAGAGCAGGCCGGAGGCAAACCCAGGGAGAGGCTGCCCATATATCCCCGCTTCGTGAGGGAGGAGAAGTTCATGTCAAAAGAGGTGAGAGAGCTTGTCCGCGACCTTGCTGATGAAGAAGGTTACCGTGCCGCGGCGCTCTAAGTTCGGTGAAATCCTGCAGCGCGCGCTTGCCGGCGAGGAGCTCACGGTGGAGGAGGGGGCGCTGCTTCTCCAGGCCGAAGGTAAAAAGTTGCAGGCGCTGCTCCAGGTGGCTGATGAGGTGAGGAGGCGCAGGGTCGGGGATATCGTCACTTATGTTAAAAATAGAAACATAAACTTCACCAACATCTGCCGGGGCAGTTGCAGGTTCTGCGCCTTCCGCCGTTCACCCGGAGACCCCGAAGCCTATGTGTTGTCCCCGGAGCAGATAGAGGCCAAGGTCGCCGAGGCGCTGGAAATCGGGGCTACTGAGGTCTGCGTGCAGGGAGGTCTGCATCCTGATTTCAGGCTGGAGGACTACCTCCAGATACTCCGCGCGATCAGGAGAGCGGCCCCGGAAATTCACATTCACGCCTTTTCTCCCTCCGAGATCAACCACATCGCGGAAAGGGAGAACATGGGCCTTGAGGAGGTGATCCAGGCCCTTAAGCGCGAGGGGTTGAATTCAGTTCCGGGGACGGCGGCGGAAATACTGGTCGACAGGGTCAGGTCGATAATCTGCCCGGAGAAGATCTCCACCGAGCAGTGGATCAGGACGATAAAGACCTGCCACCGCCTCGGCTTGCCCACGACTGCCACGGTGATGTACGGCCACGTGGAGACCCCGCTGGAGCTGGCCCAGCACATCTCGATCATCCGCGAGATTCAGAAGGAGACCTGGGGATTCACGGAGTTCGTCCTGCTGGGCTTCATGTCCCGGAACACCCCTTTGGGCAGGGAATTCAAGCTGGAGCCAGCGCCGAACCTGGTGCAGAGCCTGCGCCTGCACGCGGTGGCCCGGCTGATGCTCGCCGGTTACGTGGACAATATCCAGGCCTCTTGGGTGAAGCTTGGTCCCCGGGGCGCCCAGCTCATGCTCAGGGCGGGCGCAAATGATCTGGGCGGGACGCTGATGGAGGAGCACATCACCAGAGCCGCCGGGGGGAGCCTGGACAGCATGAGCGCGGAGCAGCTGGAGCGGCTTATTCTCGAGATGGGGAGGATCCCGCGGCAGCGGACCACGACTTATGAACTGATCTAGGTTGGCCTTATCCCGGCCAGGGTTAAGACCGTCCGCGCTAGGTTGACCCTTGAGGGCAGGTCTGGCATCATCAGGTTAGTGGTGAAGGCCCTTATGTTCAACTTTTCAATTTCGGGTGCAATTGACCTATCGCGGTCGTCAATCACCAGCCCCCCGATGAAGTCATGGTAAATTTTTGCCACCCCCAGCGGACTGGCCTCATAGCCCAGTCCCTTCATCAGAATCCCCGCCGGGCCACTCACCGGGGAGCCGCCGACTACCGGGGAGACGGCAATGACCTTTTCCCTGGCCCTTTGCAATGCCAGCCTTATCTCCTTGATCGCCACGATTGGCCCAATGCTGGTCACCGGATTGCTGGGCCCGATGATGATGGCATCACTTTTTTCGATGGTTTCTAGAACTCCGGGAGCAGGCCTCGCGGATGCTGCGCCCTCGAAGGCCACGGAGGTCACTCGGTCCTTGGCCCTCCTGGCGACCCAGAATTCGTGGAAGCCCATCGGGCCGGCTTCGGTGTAAATCAGCGTTCTGACCCGATCGTCTGACATCGGCATGACGTTGGCGAGAACATGGAAATCGCGGCAGAGAATCCTGGTGACCTCTGACAGTGTCCTGCCCTCTTTCAGGAGCTCGGTGCGTCGTCTTTTGACCTCGCGATCGCGGTCACCGATGCGGAGCAGCTCAGGTTTGCCTTCCCTCCTGAGCCGCTCGTGTTCTTCAAAGGTGTCCCCCCTGACGCCATACCACGTTTCTTCGTTGACGATACCTGCCAGCGTGTACATGACGGTGTCAATGTCGGGGGAAACAAACAGGCCAGAGATCTCCACATCCTCCCCCGTGTTGACGATGATGGACAGCTCCTCCTGCTTCACCAGGCGGACGAGCCCTTGAAGCAACTTGGGTGTCCCGGTGCCCCCGGAGAGAACTGCCAGCAAGCCATCACCTGAAGAGGTCCAGCTCCGGAGCCCTGATGAGTTCCCGGATTGAGCCATTTCCCCGCTCGTAACCGGCTCCTTTGATCAACACGGCCGGGATGCCTTCGTTCGACTCACCCATTAGCATCACCGCTGCGGCGGCCAGTGAGTCGGCGGGGCAGGTCACGGTCACCTTCAGCTCCTTCCCGTAGAGGTCCCGCCTCCCCCTCATGTCCAGCAGTGGTTTCATCCCCGAGACACCGATGGCCAGCCCGGTGCAACCGCAGCGGAAGGGCCGACCCTGCGTGTCGGTCACGATCACCGCGATGTCCACCCCCAGTTTTTTCCTGATCCTCTCCCGAATCCTGGCGGCGCTTGCGTCGGGGTCGCGGGGAAGGAGCGTCACGTGCTCTTCGTCAACGTTGGAGCGGTCCACGCCGGCGTTGGCGCAGACGAAGCCATGTCTGGTCCTTGAGATGATCACGTGGGCCAGTCTGACAATCTCGGCAGATTGCTGAAGGATAACCTCAACCACGCGGGGGTCCTTGTCGATCCTTCTACCGATCTCGATGGCGCGCTGGCTGGGCCTGATGGTGCGGAGGTCGACAACTTCCCCCTCCGCTTTGGAGATCACCGTCTGGGCCACCGCCAGGACGTCGCCGTCTTCTATCTTCAGGTGTTGTTTCTCTGCTGCTTCTAGGATTAGTTCACCAACGTCGTCGCCGCGTCTGACCATCGGGATGCCCTTTATCGGGATGAGCTGCATAAGCACCGAAGGGGATTATTAGTCCAGACGGCTTAAATCAGATGGTGGTCCCTTGAAGTTTGGCGTGGAATTTGTCCCCTACCTGCGGCTGGACACAATGGTTGCTCTGGCGAAGGAGGTTGAGCAGCTGGGGTTTCAGCAGATCTGGGTCTGCGATCACTATCACAACCGTTACGTTCATTCGGTGCTGGCCCAGCTTGCCCTGAATACTCGCCGGGTGCAGCTGGGGCCCGGGGTGACCAATCCCTACCTCACCCATCCAGCGGTGACGGCGGCCGCGGTGGCCACCTTGAATGAACTTTCCCACGGGCGGGCGCTGCTCGGGATGTCGTCCGGTGATCCCTTTTTTTTGGAGACGGTGGGGGTGAAACAGACCAAGCCGGTCACCAGCGTTCGGGAGGCCATCCACATCATCAGGGGGCTGCTCGCCGGGGAAAAAGTGGAGTTCGAGGGGGAGTGTTTCACCTGTCGGGGGGCCCGGCTCAGGTTCAGGCCGGGAAACCACATCCCGATCTACGTCGGGGGCCGGAGGGAGAGGATGCTCAGGCTGGCGGGCGAGGTGGCCGACGGCGCCCTCATCAACGCCTCCCATCCAGTGGACATTGAGGATGCGGTCAAGAGCATCAAGGAGGGCCTGAGGCGAGGCGGACGCACCCAAACGGATTTTGACTATGTGGCCTATCTGGCCGTTTCCATAGACAGCGATGAAAAAAAGGCCCGGGATGCCGCGCGGGGGGTAGTCGCCTTCGTTGCGTCGTCGGCTCCGGAGGAGTCTTTGGCCCATCGGTCAATTTCGGCTGAGGATGTGGAGGTGGTGAGGAGATATCTGCGCCGGGGGGATCTGGCCAAGGCGAGGGAGGCAGTCACCGATGAGATGCTGGAAGAGTTTTCGGTCTGCGGTGGCGTCGATATCTTGGTCAACCGGGTGGAGGAATTGAAGAAGATCGGGGTAACCACCGTTGTGATCGGCTCCCCCATCGGGCCGGAGCCGCTGCAATCGCTGAAGCTGGTGGCGAAGAGGGCCCCTGATCTAAGCGGTTAATTGGGAGCCGGAGATCATTCAGAATTATTTACAGAACTTCTTGGAAATCAGTTCCACGTCATCCAGAAGCTTGACGATGGAGTCATCGGCGAGGCTATAGATCACCTTTTTTCCCTCGCGCCGCGTCTTCACCAGCCCGCACTTTCTCATT
Source organism: Candidatus Hadarchaeum yellowstonense (assembly GCA_001515205.2). Classification (GTDB taxonomy): domain Archaea; phylum Hadarchaeota; class Hadarchaeia; order Hadarchaeales; family Hadarchaeaceae; genus Hadarchaeum; species Hadarchaeum yellowstonense. The sequence continues at coordinate 7,170 of LQMQ01000039.1, read as the reverse complement.
TCCTGCAGATGGTGCGAGACCAGTGATTGTTCTTGGTTGATTCTCTCCAGCATGTCACGCACGCATTTTTCCCCTTCCCTCAGCAGCTGCAGGATTTCAAGACGCGTTTTATCGCTCACGCATTTCAGCACCCTGAGCTGATCCTCTGCCCCCATCCCGAGCACCTTTTAGCATTAACTCTTTCCGCTTTAAAAATAGGGCTAAGGTTGATCAAAATATCCCTTGGTTCTTTTGCAGAGCCAAACCAGAAAGAGCATCAGCGGCACTTCGGTTAGAACCCCGACCACGGTGGCCAGCGCGGCTCCCGACTTCACTCCAAACAGGGTGATGGCAACGGCAACCGCGACCTCAAAATGGTTGCTCCCCGCGATGATGGCCACAGGCGCAGCGTCTTCATAGCCCAGATGAATCTTTTTGGCGATGACGTAGGGAATGGCAAAGATGATGAGGATGTTGGTGAAGATGCCGAGGGTGATCATGCCGATGATTGCCGGAATCGCTAGGAGGAGATGGCCTTGGTAGGAGAAAAGCACGACGAGCGTTATCAAGAGGGCCGCTATGGCAACTTTACCCAGCGGCGGGACGAGCCTTCTCTGGAACCACTCCAGTCCCTTTCTTTCAATGGCCAGTTTTCTGGTGTAATAGCCGGCTATCAGGGGGGTGACGATGTAGATGGTGACCGTCAGGGCGATGGTGGCCCAGGGAACCACTATCCCGGAGATCCCGAGCAGGAAAGTCGCCAGCGGTGCGTAAAGGACGACCATGGACAGGGAGTTGATCGCCGTCATCACCAAAGTGTGGGCGACGTTTCCCCGAGCCAGATAGCTCCACATCAGCACCATCGCCGTGCAGGGGGCCACCCCCAGCAGGATCATCCCGGCCCGGTACTGCTGGATCTGGTCTGGGGTTAAGAACTGGCCGAAGACAACGCTGAGGAAGAACCAGGCGAAGAAGGCCATTGTGAAGGGTTTCACCGCCCAGTTCATGAAGAGCGTGAGGGCTACGGGCTTGGGGGATCGGGCGGCCTTCTTGACCTCTTGGAAGTCGATCTGAACCATGATGGGGTAAATCATGAAGAACAAACAGATCGCTATCGGTAGGGAAACCTGGGCGATCTCAAATTCGGCGAGGATTTGCGAGATCTGGGGAAAAACTCTTCCCAGCAAGATGCCGCAGATGATGCACAGCGCCACCCAGAGGGTGAGGTATTTCTCCCACAGGCCAAGCTTTCTCTCCTCGGTCATGGTCCTTACCTCATATGAATTTCTATTCATATTATCTCAAACCCTATAAAAAGGTGATGGCTGGCTATTTTTCATTAAAGTTGTCGCCCCTGATCCTCCGATGGTCTCTCCAGATCAGCTAAGACTTTTCTGCCGAGGCCGGTAAGCCGGTAGATCAGGAAATTTTTACGTTTTTCCGATTCGACAAGGCCGGCTTTTTTCAGGATCTTTAGGTGGTAGGACAGTTTGGAATATTTGATTTTCATCAGGGCGACCAACACGCACACGCATAATTCCTTAATCCGCAGTGCTCTGAGCACGCGCAACCTGGTTGGATGGGAAATTGCCTGTAAAAATTTGATCGTCTCTTTGGTGTCGCATTGTATCTCCTTTTCCATTTTTTTTAAAACTTCAACGGAGAGGCTGTAATCTGGAGGTATTCTGAGATCTAACCGTTGGAATTTTTTCACCATGGTTCCAGCGGAGTTACATTTACTTGGATGTAAAAATAGTTAGTACTTTTTTGATATTCGCGATATTTTATGATCTTTTAGTTCTTGTTCCTCCAGTTTTAACTCTATCCGCATAAGTTTCGTCGACCTTGAAAAAGCCTTGATTTGATGCTAAATTGCTTAGCTTTCAACGTAGACCAACATTGCTCGTTTTTGTTAACGATAGCTTCTTAAATCACAAAGGAGCGAGTTAGTTGATGAACGTTTACCAAATTAAGTTTAGCGCCAAATTGAAAAATATCGGTGTTGTTTTTGGCCGAGATGGCGAGTTGGGCAATCACAAAATGAGACGTGGAGTGTTGCCGCAGTCGGCCACATACGCATGGTAAGTTTTGGGCATGTCGATTTTTGAAGCTGTGTTTTTGAGACCTCAGCTAAGGCGACCCGATGATTACACAGCATGGCTGATAGTGTGCCAAAGCAGCAGATAGTGGAGATAAAAGGCCAAAGCCACGACATGTGCACGAGTTGGATGTTTTTGCAAGGATGCAGAACAGAACCTAGGGATGGAGGAGCGCGTGCTTCGGAAGATAGTTAGCATAAAACACACGTTCAGGCGATTCTGATTGCGCGTGTTTTCCCATCATTTGATCCCGTGGACCGTCCCACTGGAAAATCCACGATCCGTCTGGAGCCGCTAGACGTGCTGTGCAAGCGCGTTTTCGCAGAGATCCTCCGTTCTTTCGTTAAAGTTGCGTTGGAAATCAGAGGCAAGTCCCGGGCAAAATCCTGAGGCGCTTTTCTCGACGATGAAGCGGCTCAGGAGAAAAATGGAAGCCTAAAACTCTTGTCGGAATTTTTAAATTCAAAATTTCATATGATGCTGTTAGAGCTTGCGTACATTGCAAGTACGCTTTTTCTTGCAAGCACTTCTTTTAACGTTGTTTTCTGAAGTTTTCTTTTCAATACGTTTGATATAATACCGGCGTCATTTACGTCGCCGACAAGTTGAGCCCCCACGATTTCTCCATTTTTTATGGTGAAGCGTTTGATCGTGGTATGGTTTCTGACGGTTATTTTTTCTCCATCCAGCGACCCGATTGATGCGAATGTTGTGTCAAACACGTCGACTATATTCTGTGGGAGTGTTCCGTCATAAATTGCGTTTATGCCAAGCATGTTTAAGGCTGCGATTTTTCCCTGATCTACAGCTGGAGGCCATAGCGCGATTACGTTCTGGATTCCAGATGTTATCTCTATAGTTTCGCAGCAGTCGCCAGCTGCGTAAACACCTGGTGCCGTGGTTTGCATTTTTTCATTTACGATTACTCCCCCCGATCTGCCCAATTTGATTTGACGCGGATCTAAAAAGGGTAAGTTTGGAGTTACCCCCAACGCGGCGATGACTCCGTCACATTTCAATTCCTGTGTTCCCACTCTCAGTTTTTCTACGGGGTCTCCTAATAGGCGCATTTGTTCATGAATCCCGACTATTTTCACTCCGTTTGTGATTAAAAGATCGTGTATTAACCGGCATATGTCTTCGTCAAAAAGTCTTCTCAAAACCCTTGATCTGCAGAGAATTATAACGTCAATGCCCTTTCTGCGTAGTGCAACAGCTGTTTTTACGGCAACTGCTCCTGCACCATAAATGACCACTCTTTCTTTAATTTTATTGCGAATTGCCTCTGCGTCTGAGTAAGTTCTAAGCGTAAGAATCCCCCTTTTATTTTTTAATTCATCGGGAATTACTGGTCTGCCCCCCGTCGCTATTAGCAGCTTGTCGTAAGAAAAAATGGATCCATCTTCAGTTATCACTTTTTTGGCGTTTACATCAACGTTTACAGCAGTTTTTCCACGAACGTAAAAAACTTTCATTTTTCTTATGCGGTCATCGTTCCATAAGTAGAGCTGCTCCCTTGATATTCTTCCCTCGATATATTCAGGAAGAGCGACAGGTGAGTAGGGCAAACTATCTTCTTCATTTATGATAGTTATTTCTACATCTGCGTTTAGCTTTCGAATTGTTTCAGCAGCGCTTACTCCTGCAGCACCAGCACCAATTATAACTATGCGCATGTATCTTCCAATCCTAAACGTTTCAAAGTTTCAGGCTTTGGTTTTCCAGTGAGGTCCCATCCTCTAAGAGCGTAGTATTCGTCGATCATTTTCTCAAACATAACTTTATCAAGTGCTTCGCCCTTCCATGGGCCTTCTTTCAATGGCTCGCTAAACATTCTTTCAGCTATAGTGTCGTCTTGTCTGGTGAGTCCCTCTCTTATGTTGAAGAGCCTCTCAAGAGTTCTTATGCGTTCAGCCACGTACATAAGGTCTTTAGGCGAAGTTTCGCGCCCAGTAGACGCGGTATAAGCTTTTGTCCACAAGTCAAGCCCAACTGGCATAAAGGGTATGGAACACACACCTAAAGAGTCGGCAAGAGTGTGCATGTCCTCGTATATTGCGACCAGCTTTGGCTTATACTCGTACCTTGTGGGTTGTGCCGCTTCCTCAGTTCCTACAATGTTTTTTGCTACAGTTTCTGCTTGCGTCTTCATTGATCTGTAGTAAAACTCGCATAGACCATATGCTGCTCTGTTGTGGCTTCCTGAATCCGTCACGGCGCATGAGAGAGCGACACCCTTAAACGGCCTTATCTCCATGAGCCAAAGCTCCTGGCCTCCCTTGGCGTACACGGCAAGTTTTTTGGCGGCTTCGCCTAGCTTCTCTGACGCCTTTTTAACACCATCCGCTAAAAGTTCTCCAATGCCTTCTTTCCCAGCAATCTTTTTGACGAGACTGACAAAGGCGTTTCCATCGCCGAAAGTTAAGTTTATGGCATTTACTTGAGTTTTGCTTAGTATTCCCTTTGAATACAAGTCCATAGCATAGGCGATGGTGGCGCTTGTTCCGCCTGTGTCTAACCCCATGTCTTGACACAATAGGTAGGCTTCCCACACTTTGTTGAAATCTTTAATTTTGGCGAAGTTGACTATGGATGTTAGGGTTCCTTGGCATGCTACAGCGCTTGCTTTTCCAACATTTTTCATGTTAATGTAAGCCCAGCACCGTAATGGGCAGCCGAAACATGATTGAAGTTTTAACTCGGCGCCTTTCACAAATTTTTCAGCATTTTCATAGGCTTCAAACCGACCATCCCATAAGACATTATCATAATTGCCGAAGAATGTTTTAGCGTCTGCTTCGAGAACTCTAAAGAGTTTGTGATGCCATTCGGGGAACTCCTTATAACTAGGCGTATCCTTTATGCGCTCTCTCATTTCATCCGCTATCTGCTTGAGCTGATCCGGCACGGCTACGTCTAATCCTTTAGTACCTCTGACAGCAATCGCTTTCAAGTTTTTCGAGCCCATGACCGCGCCAAGTCCACAGCGAGCAGCGTAGTTACGCATGCTGAAGGCTATGCCTGAAAGGTTAACAAGTTTCTCGCCAGCCGGCCCAATACAAGCGACCTGTGTATCTTCGTCGTTTTTTCTTAATGCTTTAACTGTGTCGAAAACCCCTTTTCCAGACAAATTTTCAGCGCTTTTAACTTCAACATCATCATTATATATGTCAATGTAAACTTTCGACGAAGCTCTGCCAGTAATGACGATTCCGTCATATCCTGCATATTTCAGTTCAGGTCCAAAGAATCCGCCAGCATTCGATCCTCCAAGCAAATTTGTCTGTGGTGATTTTGAAATAACGTCAACTCTGCCTGAAGAAGGCACAATTGTTCCAGTCAACGGTCCAGTCATAATGATGAGCGCATTTTTAGGACCGAGTGGATCAACGTTTTTTGGTGTTAGCTCGTAGAGAAGTTTAACCGCTATTCCTCTGCCGCCGACAAATTGTTCAATGTATTTTTCGGTGGGAATGATCCCAGCACTGTTATCGCTTAGGTTTACAAATAAAATTTTATTCGTGTAGCCGTTCATATCTTTGCCACCTCCAAAAACTTTGCAAGTTTTTCTAAGCCTTCCCTCCTCTTTTTAATGGACAATTTGCTCACGTCAACGTATTCCAACGCTTGTTCAGGGCATGACTTGACACATTGTGGGTCGCCCTTGCACAAATCGCAAATTATAACCTTCTTATTCGCTGGATTAAGGCCGATTCCTCCAATGGGACAAACCAAAATACACATTTTACAACCCACACATCTAGTATAGTCAATGTAAGTTCCAAGAGATTCGTCAACTTTTATCGCGTCCATAGGACAGACAGCAGCGCACGCAGGATCCTCGCATTTTTGACAAAGTACAGGTATGTTTGCCCCAATTTCTTCGTATTTTACCACGTTTATTCGCGATTCAGAGGGATTAATCCTCTTCTCGTGAACAAGGGAACAAACAGTTTCACAAGTTCTGCATCCAATACATTTGTCGTAGTTCACCACTACTATTTTATCCATTTTTTCCCTCCTTTCCAGTTATGATGCTAAATTTCCTAAACTATTTGTTCAACAGCATGTTTTAACAGCGCACTCAACAGATCATCATTTACAGCGTCGATTATTTTGAATATTGCGGGATCTGTTACAAAATAGAGTCTTCTATTCCCCATTTTTCTATTCTTCACAAGTCCACATCTTTTTAGTATTGCCAGGTGTCTAGAAACCAGTGGTTGTGGTATCCCAATATAGGGAACGATCTCGCAGACGCATTTTTCACCATTGCGTAGGTGTGTTAGAATTTTAAGCCTTACCGGGTCGGAGAGGGCCTTGAACACTTTAGCCTTAAGCATCAAATTTTTTATTGCCGAGCGCATGATAAACGTGAGTTTATAATAATATTTAAATATTGTTATTAATTACTCAACAAGGTCTCCACAAAGTCTAAGATCACATATGTGCGGGAGTTCCTAAGGACAAGATACTCCAATATTCAACAATATATTACAAAAAAGCAACCTTTGCAGCAGAAACCATAAATGCCGCGTTTCGTATTCGTGATTTTTTGATCAGGTCGTGGTCGCTAGGCTCAAGGTTTTTGATTTCAATCGGCTTTTTAGTTCCGCAGAACTATGATAAGCCTGAGAGCATATAAAGGCGGGAGGCAAGATATAGTGCAAAAGTTTGTCGGGGCCGAGGAATGCGCGGCAACCTGGCCTTCATAAAGGAGATTGTTCTAGCCATGGCAGAGAGCGTCTTTTATCTTTACGCTTTTTTATGGATGATCAAGCCTAAAATTGCAAATTCGATGTCGGATGTGCTCAAGCTCTTTTATCTGGACTTTCTTAGAGTGAACAGAAAGGATATTGAAGTTGTGCGGCTTACTGATAACGAACTCATTACACGATGCAAAAACCCATGTCCAGTACTTCGGCTCTCCGTCCTCCTAAAAGTCGACACGAAGGAAGCCTGCAGAAAAGTTTCAGAACCCGTGTGCAAATACGTGTTGAGGAAGATGAACCCGAAACTGGCCTTTGAAAGAAACTATGGCTGGATAAGGCCGTTCAAAGAGAGCTGCGAAGAGCGGATATACCTAAAATGG
>LQMQ01000038.1 GCA_001515205.2 Candidatus Hadarchaeum yellowstonense | reverse complement strand
GCTTTATATATGGGGTAGGGGGTAGGGTGTAATGGGGAAAAATATGGAAATGGAAAAAATATTGGTAAAATTAACCCCAAAAGAAAAACAGGATGAGCATGAGGTAAGGCACTGGTATGCCATGCTGGAGGAAGTCCAGGACTGGGGCTGGAAAATACTGCGCGTGGATCACGTAGTGCAAGAAGCCATTGTCGAGCCGGACGATGAAGGCAAGAGCTACATCGCGAAACGAGGCCTTCCACGCATGCTGTGCAATGGCGAGATTATCTTTTTGGGTGATCGCAATGAAGCAGAAAAAACTCAAGGGGCTTGAGAAGCTGGCGGAGGTCAACCGCCAGCTCCAAACAAAAGCGGGGCCATATTATGAGAAGTGGCTCCACGCGATTTTAAAAGGCATTAAAGCTCCTTCGGGAGCCCGGGGGGCGGAGGAAGCCCCCACGCCCAGAAGCAAAACCCAAAATAGCTGGGCCGGGCGTAAAAAAGAGGTGGAAAGCGATGGTGAGTGAGCAAGGGATCGTGGTGGGCTTTAAAACGTGGGATATGCAGGACCTGGGAGAATACCAAAGCCAAATTAACGTGGTCTTGGAGCCGGAATTGATCGCCGAGATTGTCAAGCGCCTGCCTGAAGTGAAGCTGGATGCAGAGCTGGGTGTTTACACTGAAAGAATCGAGCGTTTGCGCCTGAGAGGCGACACACCGCTGGGTGAAGAAATAGCACGTACAGCTATCCGTCCGCTGGTGGATGCTGTATATAATGCAGCCATACAAAGGGCCCGCCTCCAGGGCAGGCAGTTAGTGCACACTGTGGAGCTGGGAGCAGAAGACGTGGATTTGAAAGCGTTGAGCGAGGCCGTGCAGGAAGGCAGAAAAAACTATGAAACCAGAAAGCGATTAAGAGAGCAGCAAGAAGCATGGAATAAAATAGAAGCCCCCAAAACGCTGGACAACATGACCAAGGAAGAGCGCGAAGAATACAATAGCTTATACAACAGAGCGCACAAAGAAATCTTGACTGACGACGAGTTGAAAAAACTGTTGGAGCGCAAAAAAGAGCTGATCGCTATGGCAGCGAGCGAGGAGCGGAAGATACAGAAGAGGATGAACGAGTTGGAGAACACAATCGAGGAGCTCAAGCGCGAAAACGAGGAGTTCAGACAGAAGAAGAAGGAGCTTGAGCACGAAAACGAGCAACTAAAGGAGATAATAAAGCGCTGGTGTGACGCGGACAAGTTGCCACAAGTGCCGGATCAGGATACCATAGCACTTGTGTATAAGGCCCACGAAGTTATGGAGGAAGATGACTGCTGATGGATTGATTGATCGCTTCGCCTTTTTTTATTTTTTTTCTTTTTTTTTACCTTACCAATTTGCCTATTATTCCTCTCCTTCTTCGCCCGCGGTGCAAATCGCCGATCTGTGGGTAGCCCGGCTTGCTCGGGTGCTTGGCGCGGATTTTGCGGTCCCGCACGGGCGAGTAGACCGAGTACACTCCCTTGCCCCTGTGGTACACCATTTTTCCGCGGACTTTTTTAACTGGTCCTGGCATTTTTACATCCCTCCCCACAATTTAAGAACGATATAAACTCCGGTGATGGCCAGCAGGATGAGCACGATTTTTCTCGTCAGCCCGGCCACTGCGAGGCCCACTGCGAGGCCGTACAGGAAAGCCGCGTTGGCAGCAATCCAGGTCAGAACTGGGTGGGAGATCCAGCCCATGTTGGCCACTATCTTTGCCACCGTGGTGAAGAGCGCCAGCAGCGAGCCGAGTTTGAAGAGCACGTTCACAGCATCACCCTCGGGATGATTTTGGAGACCTTCCCCGTCCTGAGTTCAAAGACGAAAATGGCGAGGGCAATCACGGGAACGACCAGATAGGTGAGCCACCACGCTTCCACTACCCCAAAGTTCCACGACCTGAAGAGCTGGAAGAAGAAGACATCGCTGGCGAGCTGCTGCTCCGGAAGCGCCGGGATCTGGCCGTTCATGCCGACGAGGATGGGGGGCACCCAGATGTCACCGGCGATGAACCCGAGCAGGAAGAGAACAAATGCCTTGGGCCCCTGCCCGGCCACCGCCCCGGCGAGGTAGGCGAAAACGCCGTACATGAGCAGGAAGATGGGGAACGCCACCAGAACCCCGTTGCTCTGAACCAGCCTCGAGAGAAACGGTATGCCCACCTGGATGTAGAGGAACAGGAAGACGGCCACCGCCACGATGGTGTAGAGCTTCTTCATCTTTTCAGCCCCCAGATGAGCAGCAGAAACCCGGCGAGGAGGAAAGCGATGGGGTTGTTCAGCTCCGGCGCAATGGCAACCGCTCCGCGCAGCAGCAGGGCCAGCCCGATCACGCCCGCGATGACCTTGGTTCTCTCGGAAAGCTCGCTCATACTCCCACCACGCTCAAGATTCCCAGCACCGTGGCGTTGTACGCGGCATGAATTCCAATCGCCGCCCAGATGTTCAAATACCGCGTTATGGCGTAGAAAATGAACCCGGCGATGATGGCGATGAAGATCCCGATGAGGGAACCGCCGTAGGCGTAGAAGTGGAAAAAGCCGAAGAACACCTGGGCCAGCGCCGGGGTGATGATCACGGGCAGCAGCCCCCTGAAGATGATCTCCTCGGAGGTGGCGACGACGAAGACGTGCAGCACCAGCAGGTAAAGCGGCCCGGACAGGCTCAGCGAAAAGATCCCGGTGACCAACTCCCTGAAGGCGGCAAAGACAAAGGAGCCGACGACCAGTCCGCCGACGAAGAAGGCGATGGACTCGTTCAGTCCCACCTTCATCCATGCCTGCCGTGGAACGAGAGGCATCAGCGTCGCGGTCATGAGCATGTAGACGGTCAGGGCGGTCCTGGTGGTGTCGACGCTGTTTGGGGGTGCGATGGCCGGGGCGTTGACGAGGAGGAACGCCTGGAGCAGGAGGAGCCAGACAAAGAAGGGTATTTTGCGCAGCGCGCCGAGGCTGAACAGCTTCAAGTCTGGCCCCCCCTACTTCACCAGCACGATCGGAGCTTTCCCTGAGTCTTTCATCTTAACTGACACCTACGCTTGACTCTGGCGTCACCGTGATGGTCAGCGTGGACGCCGTGACGTCGATGGTGAGGTTGTAGTTGCTTGAGAAAGTTTTTGTGCCGGTCATCGCCTCGGGGGACGTGGTGGTCACGGTCACGGTTCCAGAAATTGAGACGGTCGATGTGAACGACCCAGAGCCGAGGGCTTCGAGATCCGCCTTAGTGAAGTCCACGCGGGCGATGTAGTTAGACCCCAAGCTCACGGCTCCGGAGGACACCGACGCGCTCTTCGATGGCTTTGTGCTGGAGACCGTTCCGGAGAGGTTCCACGATCCTGTTGCGGCCTTGTCGTTCACGGTAGCCGTGGTGGTCACCTTGAACCCGAAGCCGGCCGAGTTGTTCACCGTCACCCCTGCCACCTTCACGACCCCCAAGACCGGAGCTTTTATCATCGTGAGGTCTATCTCGCTGACCGTTCCATCTGGGGCGGTAAGCCAGATGCAAGGCGCTATGCTCACCGTGCTCGCTTGCTTCCCCGGAACCGGAATCTTTATCCATCCCTGCGTGTACGCCAAGATCAACCCGATCCCTATCAGGATCGCCCAAGTCTGCCAGCGCATCAGCGCGCTCGCCTTTCCGCATTCGTCAACTCTCAGCTCTTTCATTTTTTATCCCTCCTTATAGTAAATTACCATGATCGTATCGGAGAAACTAAATGTAGCCGGATAACCAACAGGAACGCCGCTCGTGGATACTGCCTGCGCTGTTCCGGAATAATTCAGGTTCATGCGGTAAGTTCCTGATGGTAAGCTATCCTCGGCGCTGAATAGGGTGAACTCGCTCACATATGTTTTGGTGTTCAGTGGCACCACTTTATCTATTCCGGGCGTGACATTAAACACAACAGTTCCTGTTGGCCCAGTTCTTGTCCATTGGATATTTCCCGCAGGCACCACCATTCTGACACCAGTTGCCCCAGCCATGGATGTGGTTGGGTTGATCCAGATCTTGCAGACAAACTTTTGTATCTGTATGCCGTTTCCAGTGTACAGAGCCAGCGTTGCCGGGTTGGCGTACATGGTGAATGTTCCCGGGTTTGTAGGGCTGTCCCAGCTCAACCCTACCCAGCTTCCGTCGGTCTTCTGCGCAAGGTAGTCTATCCCCACCGTTCCGTGCAGTGCGTTTGCCCCACCGACTATTGGTGAACTGGATGATGCATTTTTCTTCTGCCACCAATCATGTATCACTTCCACCGCTACTCCAACACAGATAAGAACCACCAATACCGCTACGATTGACGTTTTTCCTTTATTGTCCATTTTGAACCCCTCCAACCAGATCATAATCTCGCCGTGTCCTCGTCTATTAGGGTCCCGTCTGAATAATATACGCGAACTCTGATAGTTACGCCGTAGGGCGAATCCCCCAAACCAACGCTCACGATGTGTGTTTGCGCTGAGTTCCAAGGAATCGTTATTCCTTTTATCACACGATCAACGATGTTTTCTCCACGCAATGACGTAACCTCCAGCTTCCAGTCCTCCTCAAAAAGGAGCGGGCTGAAACTGAGTATTTCCAGTCCTTTGTATATGGTCACGTTTTTTATTTTGACGGACTTTGTTGTGCTCCACGCATACTCCGTCTCCACGGTCACCTCTGCACGCCAACCGCTAATTCCTGGAATATCTATTTTTCCTTCGGACAAAACAGCTACGGCGATTATGCTGAGAGCAACCACAATCCCGGCCGCTATGATTGTTTGTGTCTTCATATCAACCCCTCAAGTAGCATGAGTTTGTAACTTATCAGCATCACGAGTAGACCGATCCCGACAAGGGCGACAAAGATGGCGATGTTTTTCGAGAGTATTTTGAAGTTCCACAGGGCAAAGACCACCATCAGTCCGCCTATCAGAGCCAGAAAACTTATTTCTGTTATGAACACTATTGCAAAGGCCATAATTATGGCCAGCAAAACGTAATTCCAGTTTGCTTTGAAAAACACCGCTCCCGCCACAGCCATTGCTATAGTTCCAGCTGCGAGTACCGCAATTACTCCCTTCCAGCTGGTTAAGGACATCCCCCAGATGCCGAACAGCGCTATGAGGCCGATGATAGCCAAGACTACAAGAGGTATCAGCCCCCCTTGGTCTTTTTCAAACTGCCCCATACTCCTCATCGCTTTTCCTCCCACTGGACATGGTCCGCGGTCTTAAGGGGGAGGCCAAGAACATGGCCCTAACCCCCTTAAGCGACTTGCGAGTTCAGCAGTATTCTGAGCCGGAACACCGTGCCGCCAGCGTTGATCAGGACATCCTTGCTGTTGTACATGTTCAGCTGGTCAATGTCGTCGCTCAAACGTACGGTTATGCTAACCGTTGTGGACGCCGCCAAACCCAGCGCAACCTGGTGAGTTTCCCTGTTCATTGTTCCACCGCTTGGTGTGATCTCCACATCGAACTTGGTTCCTGTTTTGGTCACCGGGTAGTATATGTTTGTGTCGTTTGTGTTCCGCTCGCTCATGAATCCGGGCACGGAGCTGGTGATGGTGCAGACCGCGGTTTCCACATTTGTGTTGGAGTCGGTTCTCCTGATGATCAGCGTGAAAGTCACGTTGTCAGGAGAGCAGGTACCTGACGTGGTGTTCTCAGTAACGTTGGCTGTGAACACCCTGTCGGTTTCGTTGTAAACCAAGTTTGAGTCGCTCTCAGATCCAGTTACTTCAAAGGAAACAGCCGGAGCAGTTGGCGAAGGCGACGCTCCTGGAACGCTGGGAACTTGGACTTGGCCGAGATAGCCGTAGCCGTAGGCCAGCCCGATGACACCGATGATGGCCAGAACCATGGCGACGTTCTTTTTCACTGGAATGCCCTTGACGAGGAACTTGCCGATGCCGACGATGGCGAGGATCCAGCACAGAATCAGCCACCATTCCATTTTTTAACCCTCCTTTTTTCTTTGATTAATTTTATCTCCGGCGACGTTTTTAAGCATGGGTAAAACGGTGTAATACATAAAAACGTGCCAGAACAAGTTATAACTGAGAAGATGAAGCCGTTGGCGATACTACTGGCCGTTCTGGTTCTTTTTGCGGCAACCCCGCTGGCAGGAGCGGCCTTGGAGCTGCGCGAGGGAGAAAACGCCTACATCACCGTAACCAACTCGGAAAACCAGCCCGCCACGATCAGCCTCGTCAACATCAACTGGCCCTCCGGGACGCCGCCGCTGTACTACTACCCTGCCCAAGTTCCTGAAAACTCAACGATAAACGTTCTCGTGCACTTCATGTACTTCAGCCAGAACGTTGAGGATGGAAAGTACGCGATCAAGCTCAGCTGGGGCAGCGGGGAAACCCTGATCTATCTGGTGGTGGAGAATTCGGAGCATTCCGCCTCCGTGCGCCAGAGGGTGGACAACCTTGAGAACAAAGTCGCCGCTATCCTTTTCCAGATCAACAGCCTGTCCAGCCACTTGGAAAACGTCGATAATGCATCCAAGCGGAACGAAAACAGCATCGCGGATATTGCCCTGCTGGTGGACAACCTGAAGGAGGAGCTGCTGCTGGTGAGCGCCGATCTCGACAACTTGGACAGCAGGACGAACGGGATTGAGATTGTGAGGGGCAGGCTGGAAGGAGCTTACACCCAGCTCAGCACCATCTCCGACCGGCTGGCGCAGCTTGCCAGCGAGGACAGGAGCATAAAGGACAGCCTGAACCAGCTTTACGCCATTTCCATAATTTTTGCCGCTCTGGTGGTTGGCGTTATCCTCCAAACCTCGGGCGTGCTGGGGCGGATCGGGCTGAGGAAAGAGAAAAAATTATGGTGGTCAAAGGCCGTGGTCAAGCCCGGGGTGAAAGCGGAAAGGGTTTCCCCGGGGCAGAAGAGAAAGGAGGAGGAGCCAGAAACACCGCCGGAGGGGGAGAAGAGTGGTCAATAGACGGGTCCTTGCTGTCGTCATCTGTTTTGTTTTCGCCTTTGCCCTCAGCGGCTACTTGGGCGAGGCCACCATACCCAAATCCTACGCCATTTTCGGCCCTCTCGGCTTAATCGCCCTCCTTGCTGGCTTCTGGCTCGACTCGATCAGGCACCACTCCCCCCGCTTCGTCAGCGCCACCGTTCACGGCAGCATCGACGACTACCTTCTGATTGACAAATGGGCGGTGATCCCCCTTGGTTCCGCCAAGGCGACCGGCTGGTACCAGAGGGGGGGAGAAGGGACTGTTGTGGTCCCCAATGAATATGTCTGGTGGGTGGGGAACAACTTGGTGAGCTTGACCTGCCCGGAGCCATGCGATCTGGACGACCTGCCGCCCGCTGTGGTGCCGTACATTGAAGGCGATTCCGACTTCAAAAAACCATACTACTTCGCGCGGGAACCCATGAACCCGCTTTACAAGAACTTCCCCATCGACAAGCAGGACTTTGATGTCAAACAGCTGCTGGCTGAAAACGCTGCCCTGAACAGGCTGGTGAACGGATTGAGGAAAGTCGTGGGGGACAAAGAATCATTCATCGAGAAGAACATCGGCAGGCTCATCGGGTTCCACAGGTCGCTGGAGAAGCCGTCCTTATTTGAGCGCGTGAAGCGGGTCGCAAAAACTGAAGAGGAGGAGTAGTTCATGGTGAGCTTCGACTACAAAAGCGGCCACTTCTGGGGAGAGGCAAGCGCCCGAGCCTGGCTGGATGCTCACCTCTCGACGGTTATGCGCTTCCTCTGGGAAAAGGTGGATCCGAAAGACCACGAGGAAGTTCTGAAGCTTTTCCATGACACCCCTGAGATTGGCCGCAGGATTATGGAGGACTACCTTGCCAGCGATGAGGAAAAACTGGAAAAGATAAAGAGGGACATAGTTGAGAACGAGGGGATGATTATTCTCATCCTTGGGGCCAAAGGGGCTGGCAAATCAGCCTTTGGAACCCTCCTGCTCGAAATGGCGCACGAGGGGGGGAAGCTGTGCTACGTGGTCGGGGCGGAGGAGCAGACCCCTCCCTTTGCCAAAACGATAAGGAACCCAGCCCGCGCGACAAGCAACTCAGTTGTCCTTGTGGATGAAGCTGCGGTGAGATACGGCGCCAGAACCAGCATGAGGGCGCTCCAGAGGGACACACTGGGAACACTCCACACCCTGCGCCACACCGGGAGAAACTACATTGTAGTGACACAGACGGCGTCAGATGCGGACGTGAAATGGTTCAGGAATGCGGACAGGCTGGTGATCAAGAGGCAGACGCAGTTCGCCGAGGAGTTCGAGAGAAAACCGCTGATGCGTTTCATCGAGATCATGCGCCCCCACGACGTTAAAGGAACGCTGTACTGGGCCGACACGTTCCACGTGTTCATAAAGAACACGCCGCTGCCAAAGTGCTGGTCGGAGAAGATGAGCAAGGTTTACAAGGTCTGGGACGAGGAAACGGCGCTGGAGAAGGGGAGGGAAATGCTCCAGGACGATTACACTGCCGAAGAAATCCAGATCGAGGCGCAGCTCCACAGCTTCATCAAGCCGATCGCCTGGTGGGTGGAGAAGCTGTTTCAGGAGCAACAGCCTGAAGAAATAAAGAAAAAACCGGTGGAAACCGTGCAGGTGATCTCCGAATGACCGTTCAAAAATACGAAAACCACGATGGCACTGGTCCAGAGATTGCGGTGTCAAACGGTGCGTTAAATTTAACTTCCAACGGACCAAAAACCCCGCAAATAAATACCAGATTAGTTGCGTTTAAAAAATGGATGTTCGCGGCTTCACGGCTAAGTCGTTCCAGCGCCACCACCTACGCCTATGCCCTCCAGTCCTTTGCCAGATCGCTGGGGAAAGACCCTGCCGACGCCACCGAGGAGGAAATATACGATACGCTTTACAGGTTGGGCCAAGAGGAGAATTACAGTCCCCGCTACCTGTACCTGATCCGCATCGCCCTGCGCCGTTATTTTCAGTGGGCAAGACTGGAGAAAAAGGTACAGATAGAGAGCAAAAAACTTGCCTGGATCCCGCCCAAGCCACCGGATGAGGAGCAGATAAACAATCTGGTAAAGCGCTGCCAGACCGCCGAAGAACTCGCCCTCATCTTAACTCTTTACTCTACCGGCTGCCGGATCAGCGAGCTGCTCAGGGCAAAAATAGAGGACATCGACTGGAGCATTCCACCATCATTTCTGGTGATGGGAAAGGGGCAAAAGCCGCGCCGGATCAAGATGCTCCTGAAGATAAACGAGGCAACAAACGCGCTCAAGGCGCACATCGGTGACAGAAAGAGTGGCCCCATCTTCCTGCTGACAAGGAACAGGGCCTGGCGCATGGTTCGCAGGATCGGGAAGCGGGCGGGGATATACCTGAGACCGCACCTGCTCCGGCACGCCCACGCCACCAGAATGCTGGAACTTACCAGGGACGTCAGCTACGTGAAGGAGGATCTGGGGCACGCAACGTTACAGGCTACCAGCGTCTACATCCATCTTCTACCGAAACATGAAACTGAAACCGAGAAGAAGCTGCTGGAACTGGAGGGGGGAGGAAAACGCACGAACGAAGAGGGACAATGAAAGGGGCCTTGATGGCTAAAAGAAACCAGCGGAAGTTCCAGATTTTAAAAATCCTCGACGACAACAGACCCAACTACCTCACGGCCAGAGCCATAGCAACGAGGGCGGGAATAAGCATAGCCGACACCATCAACTTGCTCAGGAAATACGAGAAAAAGGGCTTGGTCGAATTTAAAAAAAAGGTAACGATTGGGAAGAGCTACAAGATGAGGGTGGCGACCATAACTCCTGAAGGGGAGGCGGTTCTGATGAGATACCTTGACCTCTACAGGGCCGGATACCTGACCATGCCTCCAGCGCTGGTTCCGAGACCAGAAGAACAAAAAGCAGCGGGGGGGTCGTGAGTGACGCGCATGGTTTCCGTGAGGTTGAGCCAGGAAATGCTGGATTGGGTGGATCAGAAGGCCAAGGAGCTGAACGAGGCATCGGGAAACAACCCGGGCTACAATAGGTCGACCATAATTAAAATAGCTCTGGACAGACTAAAACAGAGTGAGGAACTCGATGATGAACGGGATAGACTCATCTTTTTGCGGAGGATTAAGAAGGTGATCAGGTGAGAAAGGACTACGCCAGAACGCTTATCGTGCTGCTGCTCGCCTTCTCCTTCATCTACGTAATCTGGTCCTATGCCAATTCAACAACAGGTCGTGTCCAAATGTTGCTTGTTCTGGGGCAGGAAACGTCAAGGGTGGACGACGTTAAGGCGATTGCCGACCAGCTGGTGCTGAACATCAAGGAGCCGGTGGCGGTGGGCGACGACAGCTGGAGATCGGTGGAGGACGCCTACTACTGGGTAGTGGCCCACGTCGCCTACCGACCGGACGATAACACCGTCGTGACCGTCCTCGGTGAGAGGTGGGTCCTGCTGGAGAACGAACGCTTCAAGTCGCCAGCCGAAACGCTTCGGGATGGGGCCGGGGACTGCGAGGACATGGCGATCCTGCTCACCTGCCTGCTGGAGGCGGGCGGAGCCAAAAACGTAAGAACGGTGGTGGGGGTTTACCGAACGGGGACAGAACAGCACGGCCACGCCTGGACAGAGATCCTGACCTCGACCGGGTGGCAGATCTTGGACCCTACGACGAAGTGGGTAAATACCAAGAATGCTGAAAGTTATCATGGAGTTGCCTGGTTCAACAGCGGGGGGTTCGGTTGGCTTGAGGGAAGGAGGGAAAGAGTTGCGTAAGGCTGAAAGGATCTTTGCGGCTGGGCTGGCAATCCTAGTGGTAGCGAGCGCGCTGGCAACTTTCCAGACCCCAAGTGCTTCGGCGCAGGGGCCAGCGAAAACGCCAACTCCCAGCGTTGTTTCGACAATCACAGGGGCGCCCATCAAGTTCGCCGAGACGGGCAGCTACGTGAGCCTCGACTTCACAATGTTCCGCATAGAGTTCTACAAGGGTACGGCTGGGTACAACACGATTTACGCTTCCGACAACAGCGTCCTAGTCTACAACGAGAGGATAGTTCTTGAATACCTCTCCAAGGCGCCAGACACTTGGAAGCAGAGGGGGACTCCGACTGGCATCGGTTGGCAGAAGATAGACGACTACCACTGGAAGGTGTGGAGGAACTACGACGACTACAACGGCACGACCTACAAGGTGGTCTACGATGTCCGCTCCGACTCCAACGTGAAGATAACGATAGAGCTGACCAACGGGCAGACCGACAACTACCGCATCGCCTGGTACGTCTCGGGCATCACCAAGACCCAGCAGGCAACGGAAAAGACGAGGATGGTGTTCGGCGATGGAACAACGACGATAGGTCTCGACTGGAGCGATGTCTGGCAGAGCTTCGGGGACATAGCGACGAGCGCGGTCGAGGACACGGCACAGGGCAAGAAGGCGAGCATATGCTTCAACGTGGGGGCCGTTCAGGCAGGGCAGAGGGTGGTGATTGACCCGAGTCTTGTCGGGACGAGCACCACAGCGTATGCAACTTTGTATCCTCCCCAGCGCAAAAGCTTCTACGCTAATGGGCGCTTCTGGGTTTTCTACTCTAACGGAACAAACATGGTTTACCACACGAGCACAGACGGCTCTACTTGGAGTATTGAAAACTCAATTAGAATATCAAATAATGGTTATCTCTTTAGTGTGTGGTTTGATGGAAACTATTTACATTATACTTATGCCTCAAATTCAGCAATTTATTATAGGCGTGGGACGCCGAATTCTGACGGCACGATAACCTGGAGTGCTAGCGAACAAACAGTTTCTACAACATACAACTACGCTAATCGTCCCATTGTTTCTGTTGATTCGAACGGCTACGTTTGGGTGGGATATTATGATTATGACGGCACAAACTATTGTCCTTACGTGATTAGGTCAGGCAATAATGATGGGACTTGGGGGACAACTCCAGGGGGCTTTCCATACCGGCTTTCAACGACTTCTTCATCTTCTTGGAGAGTTATCGTTGTTCCATTAACTTCTGGGAAAGTGCTTACGCTCTACGGTGCATCCGAAAAGGTTAGAGCAAGAAGATGGGACGGTTCAACTTGGGGTTCGGAAGTAGCCACTACCTCGTCAATATATTATGGCAGCTATTCAGCGGTTGCTCAGGGCGACGATGTTCACTTGGTGTTTCTAAAATCATCATCCTACGACATCATGTACACGAAATACAGCTACTCCTCGAATAGTTTTTCGACTGAAACAACGCTTGTGTCAAGAGCAACATTATCATCAGCTCCGGTAATGAGCATCGACCCCGCAACAAATGACCTTTATGTTTTCGCCGCAACCAAAACAACCGAGTCTCCTTCAGGCTGGACTGCCAACCACATCTACTGCATCAAATACACGGCTTCTTCTGGAACTTGGGGTTCATGGACGGACTGGATAGACGAAAGCACAGAGAATTTAACAGGCTCTGACAGGCTCACGTGCTTCTATCAAGCATACAGTAATTACATAGGGCTGGTTTATATGACGAAAACGGCAAGCCCATACAACGTGAAGTTCGATTTTCTTGATGTAACTCCGCCTCCAAATGTGGCTCCGAACCCACCAACCTCGCTACAAGTGGAAGGGCAAACCAATCCGACAAGGCTGACGACTTTTACTCCGAAATTTTCAGCGGTATTTTCGGACAACGACTCGGGGGACAAGGGGACATACATCCACATCAAAGTCGGAACTTCGCCCGGAGACAACAATATGTGGGATTCTGGATGGATTGACATAGCTGACACCGACAACAACACGAGGAGCGAGAACATCACCTACGCCGGCTCCGCCCTATCAAGAGGGGTAACATACTACTGGAGGGCGAGGTTCAAGGATACTGCGGGTGCTGAAGGTGCCTGGTCGACCGAGACGGCGACGTTCAGGCTCAACCAGCCCCCGACCGCCCCAGATGTGGTGATCATACCCGCGGCCCCCCGCACGGCCGATAACCTCACCGCCGTGGCTGAGAACAGCACGGACCCGGACGGCGACACGGTGACCTATTTCTACCAGTGGTACAAGAACGGCGCGCCACAGGTGGGGGAGAACGACAACCTTATCACTTCTGACCTGACGGCAAAATGGGAAAACTGGATGGTTGTCGTGACGCCATTCGATGGCTACGAGAACGGCCCGAGCGAAAACACCTCAGTGGTGATCCTGAACACCCCGCCGACCGCGCCAGCAAGCCTGATCTTAAACATCCCAAAAGTGAATGAAAACATCACGGCGGCAGCCTCGGGTTCCACAGATGTTGACGGGGACACAATCACGTACTACTACGAGTTCTACAATTACACGGACGCAGCCAAGAGAAAAGCATACTCCACGGACAACTTCTACACCGTCGCGGTTTCAGATGCCCACGACAACATTGCTGTTCGCGTGCTGGCCTTTGACGGGTATGAGAACTCATCCGTCTTTGAAAATTCAATCGTAGTAGCCAACACCCCGCCGACGGTAACCATTGCCCAGCCAACATTTTTCTCTTTCAATACCCTACAGAACATCACCTTCCAGGCGAGCGGATCAGACGCCGACAACGATAACCTAACGTTTTCTTGGAACTTTGGTGATGGAACCCCTGCAGAAACCGGGGTAACGGTGATCCACCGCTATCTCGTCGGCGGGGCCTACATCGCCACCGTCACCGCTTCAGATGGCACCGATACGGCTCAGGCCTCAGTGACCCTGTATATTGGAGGAGGTGGAGGAGGGGGCTACGTGGCGCCGGAGAACTTGGAAAATATTCCGGGCGTCTCCCCAAACGCCCCGCCGGTCCAGAACCTGCTCATGTGGCCGCTGTTTTCCGCCTTTGGCATCGTCTTTTCCCTGTGGATGATGCTGGCGGCGATTGCAATCATTGCCTATTTGACCGACCAGAAGGGGATCGTGATCGCCACGGTGCTGATGTTCGCCTTCCTGCTCGTCTTCGGGGCCAAGCTGGTCCAGTTCATCATGCCTTGAAAATAGGGGTGGTTTCTGTGGTCTTTTCCAGACACTGGTTCATGGTGAAAACGGCGCACTACATCGCCTGGACCGTTCTGGCCAGCGGGGTCGGCGTCGTGGTCGGGTCCGTGCTCGGGAGCAAGGAGCTTCAGGTCATCTACTCGTTCGTCGTTTTCTTGATTACTGGGGCGTTGATGGAACTGCTGTTACCGTGATCCGCGGTCAGATTTGGAGGTGAGTCGTCATCCAAACATGTCGGCCAACTCTTTCGTCATTCCGCGGCAGATCACGATGCAGTCACCCCTGACCCTCACCACCCCATACCTCTCCAGAATGGTGATCAGGTAGCCCACGCGGTGCTCCGAAATGCGGAACCTCCTGTCCAGCCGCGGCTCAACCGCCTGAATCAGGGAGCGTTTCTCCAGACGCCCGTTCTCCAGCAGGGCCTCGATGATCGCCGCCATCACCTTTTGGTTGGTCGGCCTCACCGGATCACCCGCCCGAGCTGTACCCGACCTGCGGCCTCCGGCCCGCGATGCGCTTCATCAGCTTTTCAGCGCACGTGGGGCAGCAGACGTGCCAGACCCCTTGAACGGAAAAGACCAGCAAATGCCGTCGCTTCAGCTTCAGTTCCCAGAACTGGTCCCCGAGATCCCGGCCGCACTCAGCACACAACACCATTTACCACCTCCTTTTCCTCAAACAACCATTTCAGCGCGGTGAAATCCCACCTCTCCGCGTCCTCCTTCTGGATCAGGCGCCTGACGGTTGCATACCATGCCTGCATCCTGGCGCTCATTCGATCACCACAAACCTGTGGGCAAAGCCCGAACGCGGGACCTTGCCGTAGACCTTGGCCAGAAAATCGAGGAACTCAGAGGGAGAAGCAAAACCCTCCTCCCGAAAATGCAGCGCGGCATGTTCCTCCGTTCGGGTCCACCACGCCTCAGTTATCCTGATCCGCAGGTCGCCGCCGTTAACGGCGTAAATGCCGGGAGGGTAGAGGCTGCGGCGGAAGGTGATGGTCTTGGTCCCGTTAATGATGAGCGGAAGCAGGTCCGGGGAGAAGGAGATGGCGCCGGTCACGGGTCCTCAACCCCCTCCTTTTGCCGAAGATTGAAAAACGCGCGCCAGAACTCTTCGGAAATGCCGAGGTACTCAACGGTCTCGTCATAGGCGTAGTAAATCAAACCAATGTAGAACACAAAGAAACCGAACACCATTAAGACGGTGCTTTGCAGAAAGAACCCAAGAAACAGCGCCACCAGCCCCACGCCAACGTGAATGAAGTCGTTTCTGCGCCAGTGTTCTATTGTGTTTTTAGCTTTCCACTCACGGAACCGCCTCCCCTGTTTTTTCCACCATTTTCCAACCCTTTCAAACACCTTTACCACCTCCTGATTGTTTTACAAAACCATCGCTCATATTTTTCACCCTCCCTTCCACTCAAACCATTCCTCAATCATCTTCTGCTCAAGCCACTTCTCCGTGTTATGCCATTCAAGGCATTTTTTATAGAATCTGCACCTCTTGCATCTGTTCGCGTCGAACCTCCTGTGGTCCGCGTCGGGTCCCCTGTGGTAGCACGCCCATGCCTCCCTAAGCTCCTTCATGCGCCTGTTCCCCCGCTGAGGTTCAGTATTATTTTTTTCAGTCACGGGTTCCCAGCCTCCTTCTTCGTAGTTGTGTCGTCCCTGTCATGCCCCAGTATCCCTATCGCATAGGGTTCGGTTACCGGCAACCCCTCAATCTCCCGCCACTTGGCCCACAGGTCGGCAAGGAACCTCTTGACCATTTTGCGCCGGGCGCGGTAGTCTATGTGGAGCTTGCAGGGTGGTTTTTCGGGGGCCTCCTTGCCGGTTCTCCGCGCCTTCTCCTCCAATCTTTTCATACATTCGATATACATCGGACAGTTCTTGGGTTCTTTTTCAGGATGACCAAGCTTCTCCGACTCGCGCACCTTGGCCTCGTCGTAGATCCTGCGGTAAACGGGCGTCCTCTTCTTGACGAAGCTGTCGGCGATTTTCCAGGCGAAAGTTCTCATCTCCACGCTGAAACCCAGCTTCTTTCCCTTCTCCCTTTTCACCGCGCGACCGCCCTCAACGTGGAGGCCGCAGAACTTCCAGAAGCTTGACGGGTGGTCTGCCCTGGCGGGGTCGAGCCAGCTGATTATGCCTGCGGAGAGAATTGGACCGATGCCCCTGATGCGGCAGAGGAACCTGGCGTATATTGGCTGCTGCTTGACCCAGCTGAGAATGTATGTCTTTATTTCCCGTTCCAGCTTCTTGAGCGCATTCGGATTGACCCCCTTGACCTCACCGACCTGGCGCAGGCGGTTGAAGGAGCGGATGCGGACATCCTGAACGTCGTAGAATATCTCGACGAGCTGCCGCACCCGCTCCCTGTCGCTTACCCGACATGGCTCGCTGAGCTCACTTGGGTTGCTCGCCAGGAGTGGCTCGCTACTTCTTTGTGGGTTGCTTTTGCAGCTTGGCTCGCTGCTTCGCGAAGGGTGGCTTCCACCCGATGGCTCGCTGCTCGGCGACGGGTTGCTCCAGCAAGTTGGCTCGCTATCAAGCCCTGGGTTGCTCTCAGCGTATGGCTCGCTGTTTCTGCTTGGGTTACTCCCAACAAATGGCTCGCTACCGGGTAATGGGTTGCTTCTTAGGCCTGGCTCGCTAACGAGCGTTGGGTTGCTTTTTTCACGTGGCTTATCATTATTTTTCACAACATCACCTCCTATCATCTTGATCCAAAATCTCCACCAGCCCCCTGTGGGCCAGCAGCAGGGCATTTTCGCGGGGGATCTCCGCAACGTCGCCAGCCCTGAAGGGGCCGTAAGTTTTACCATCAACGCCAATAATCACATACGGGATATCAACCAGAACCTTCACTTTTGTTAATGGGTGTGACGTTGTGACGTTGCCCACCTGTGGTGTCACATTGTCACACTGTTGAAATTCCCCTTGTTTCCCGAAATCTGATATAGCACACTGCACCCCCCCACGTGTTTCACATTGTTTTTCAGCCAGCAAAGGAGGCTGTACGCATGTGACGCTGTGACATTTATACCCCATATACACTCTCTTCCTATCGTATTCCCTGCTCTGTGTGGCCTCTATCCCCAGAGCCTTCATCGCCTTGAAGAACTTGTCCCGGGAAACGTTCAGGTTCACCTTCCGGTCCTTGAGCCACGTGGTGAAGGCCCCTTTCTCGGGCTCAAAGGTGCCCAGAGACCGGTAGACCTTGAGGAAGACCTCCTGCAGCGCGTCCTCAGCCGCCTGGGCGTCGCCGAGGAGCAGGTAGGCGGTTTTGTAGACCAGGTTGGCATACTGCCTGAACAGGGCGGCAAGGGCCTCTTGATCGCCTGCCTGGCAACGCTGGATCAGGTCCACCAGAGCCTCCGTGTGGTTTGAAGTTCCATACCAACTATACACGATTTCCGTGCGAAAGGTTGGACCGTGGGGGCAATGTGCGGGGGATACCGAGGACGGATTGAGGGAACGGATTGAGCGGATGCTGTAGAGGGAGATCCCTGAGTCTGCTCGTGGAAGGGCCTTCCCCCTATTGGGATAGAGGAAGACCGCCGAAGGCGGCCCCCCTAGCGGACAGGTGGGGGCAAGAGGTGCGGGTCCAGGGCCAGGAGCGCGCCCACGAGGCCGGTCAAGTCGGGCGATTCCAGCACGAGGTCCGCGGCCTGCCGCACTGCGGGCGACTCCGGGCAGACCGCCACGGCCAGCCCCACCCGGCTAAGGTGGGCCAGGTCCACCAGATCATCCCCCACCGCGGCCGCCTGCTCCGGGCCGATCCCCAACGCCTGGCAGATCTCCAGGAGGACCGCCACCTCGAGGGGGAGATCGGGGG
>LQMQ01000037.1 GCA_001515205.2 Candidatus Hadarchaeum yellowstonense | reverse complement strand
AAATAGCAATTCTTTAACCTTTGTGTGAACAGGAGTCATCGGGGCTTGAAATGCCTAAAAAACAAGGTTTTGGCAGGATGGAGTATCACATTCGTGTGAGGCCCGGAGAGGTTGCCCGGTGCGTCCTTTTACCCGGTGACCCTGCAAGGTCGGAACTGATAGCAAAAAAGTTTGACGAAGCAAAAGAGATAGCCTACAACAGGGAGTTTAGAACTTTTTCCGGTAAGGTCGACGGAGTTCCCATAAGCGTTACTTCAACAGGAATCGGTGGACCTTCGGCTGCCATCGCTGTTGAGGAACTGGCCAGGTGCGGGGCGAACACCTTCATCAGGGTCGGGACTGCTGGAGCAATTGGAAAAAGGGTAAAGCTGGGAGACATCGTGATTGCCTGCTCCGCCGTGAGGGAAGAGGGGACCTCAAGAGAATATGTGCCACTGAGCTATCCTGCGGTGGCGGACCTAGAAGTGACCAGAGCCCTCATTGAAGCCGCCGGAAGATTGGGCGTAAGATATCACGTTGGTGTTGTGGTCTCCAAAGATGCCTTTTACGCCGAGGAGCCTGGGCGAGTCCCTTTGTCGAAAAAAACGGCTGAACTCTGGAAAATCTGGCAACGCGCTGGAGCGCTGGCTACTGAGATGGAATGCGCCACCATCTTCACCGTTTGTGGGGTAAACGGCTGGCGCAGCGGCGGCGTGCTGGCAATCGTGGGCCCCGCGGGGAAAATCGTTGACCCCCAAGCGGGAGTTGAGAGCGCGATAGACGTGGCAATAGCAGCGGTAAAAGAATTGTCAAAAAATAGGGCAATTTTGAATTCAAAGGACCCAAGCGGGACAAAATGGGGAAAAGACGCGCGATAGATTTTAGCGTTAACCTCCTCTCCAAAGGGAGAATCACCCTGATTGGCGACGCCTTTTTATCTGTCCCTCGAATATTTGCCTCACCCTCGCCAGCGTGTCCGCCTCGATGGGGGATTTATCGGGACGGAGCTGGGTAATGCGCGCAAATCTCAACGCCATGCCGCTGGGATACTTGGGGCTGCGCTGAATCTCATTGTAGGTAACTTCAACCACGATCTTCGGCAGAACCCAGATCCTTCTTCCCTCCGCCCTGACCACAAGTTTCTGCAGCTCCCTCGTCATTTCCCTGATTTCCTCATCCGTCAAGCCCTTGAACGTCTTTCCGATTATCTCAAACTTTCCTGTGGCCTCGTCCCTCGCGGCCAGGTAGTAATCCGAAAGCCACTCGTGTCTCCGGCCATAGCCAAATTCAGCACCGACGATCACTAGATCCAGAGGTTCCAGCGTCGGTTTTATTTTGAGCCAGAGCTTGCCCCTGATTCCCGGAGTGTAGGGGCTACCTGGCCTCTTCGCCATCAGGCCCTCATGCCCGGCTCTCATGGCCCGCTCCAGAAAATCCTTTCCGACATCAGGGCGAGAGGTCATCATCTGCTCGGTGAGCTCAATTTCCCCAGCAATGGACTTTAGCCTCTCCCGACGCTCCTCGTAGGGAAGGTCCACGAGGCTGCGCCCATCAAGGTAGAGCAGGTCAAAAAGCTGGAGCTTCACCGGGATCTCTCTGATCATCCTTTCCACTTCCCTTTCCCGCCGGAATCGCTGGAGCAGAGACTGGAAGGGAAGGGGTGAGCCCCATTTATCAACGGCAATGACCTCTCCTTCGACAATTGCTTCGTTGGCCTTGAGTTCCCGTGAAGCCAAGTCAACTATCTCGGGAAGGCTGGTGGTAACATCGCTTAACCGGCGGCTGAAGATTCTGATCTCATTCCCTAGTTTATGTATCTGCACTCTAGCGCCGTCAAGCTTGTACTCAAAGGACGTCATTCCTCCGTGAATTCTGATGGCTTCCTCGATGTCCTGGACGACCTGGGCCAGCATGGGTTTTATTGGCCTCATCGGAGCCGGGCCGATGTTCCTCAATCCCTCCTCCCCCGACTTCGCCGCGATGCTGGCTACAATGGAAATATCTCCGGCAAACATGGAGGCCCTCCTGACCAAGTTGACCGGGACCTTGAAGGCCCTAGCCACAGCCATTTCCATGAGCCCCTCCTGAAAACCAGTCCTCATCTCGCCAATGATGATCTTCACGACATACTTGGCCTCAAGCGGGTCGCAGCGATTCAGCAGACCCTCAATCATCCTCTGCTTCTTCCTTCTGGCTCCCGCTCCCCTCAGCTTGGCGACCTTTCTCAGGATTTCCCGCACTTCTAGGAGCTGAAGTGGCCTCTCAAAAAACAGCTGCTGACGTTTTACTTTTTTTGAAGCGAAAAGGATCGCGGTGGTCGTCCCGATGTCACCGGATTTGGCGAAGGCGGCGTCCAGCTCCCTGCGGCTAGCACCCGTGATGCGGTAGATGATGTCGACGAGCGTCGCCCAGCTCACGTCCAGGCGCTCCTCGCTCGTGTTCGGAAAGGGCCTCCCCAAAAGCATGCAAACGGCTGGCTCAATTTCCACTTGGTTAAGTTGCCTGAGGAAGTCGGAGGTCAGCTTGATCATCTCGCTGCGCTTTGTGGTCTTCTCAATCTTTTCACAGAGTTCAGCTAGACTTCGAAATATCATAACATCAATTTAATGTTTATTAGTTTTGCATTTACCGTTGTTGAATTCAACCATCTTGGAATGCTTCTCAAAAGATCTTTAGATCACCACTTGTCCATTATTTTTGGGATACTGTTGGAGCTAGCGTTAAGAACTGATTTGGCCAAAGGCTACAGAAGTTTCTCCCAGCGGGCACGGATATTAACTGAAACTTGGGCTCGGGAGAACCTGTACTGTCCGGCGTGCCCATCCGATAGTTTACAACCAACCCCTTCAGGAAAAAGAGTAATTGATTTTACTTGCCCCAGCTGTGAAGAAGCCTATCAGCTAAAGAGTCAAAGCCATCCGTTTGGCTATCGGGTGATGAATTCAGCATATGAACCAAAAATTGAAGCCATCCGCAACGGAACTGTGCCGAATTTTCTTTTTTTACACTACAATCCGGATGCTTTGGTCGTTTCAGACCTTTTTGTGGTGCCCAAGCATTTCATATCTGAATCGATCATCGAAAAGAGAAAACCTCTCAGCAAAAATGCGAGGAGAAGCGGCTGGGTTGGCTCCAACATTCTTCTGGGAAACCTGCCGCTAGATGCCAGGATTTCCATAGTGAAAGACGGCAGGGAGATACCCAAGACCGTGGTTAGAGAGTCATGGAAACGATTTACTTTTTTACGCGAACAATCTGTTTACTCCCGTGGCTGGCTGACAGATGTGCTTGCGAGCATTAGCCAACTTGAACGAGAAACTTTCACGCTGGCCGATGTTTACGCTTTTGAGAAAAAATTAGCGAAGCTTCATCCAAACAACAAACACATTCGGCCTAAAATTCGGCAGCAGTTGCAGGTCCTGCGAGATCACGGCATCATTGAGTTTTTAGGGAAAGGCTCTTACCGGATCAGGAAATCTTAAATCCTGTTTCAATCAGGCTGATCTCGCCATGATGACAACCTGAATTTCCTTCCTTTAGTTGAAAAACAGGGAAATGG
Organism: Candidatus Hadarchaeum yellowstonense; assembly: GCA_001515205.2. Lineage (GTDB taxonomy): Archaea > Hadarchaeota > Hadarchaeia > Hadarchaeales > Hadarchaeaceae > Hadarchaeum > Hadarchaeum yellowstonense. The sequence goes on along the minus strand of LQMQ01000037.1, from coordinate 14,355 downwards.
GAGGTGAAGAGCGCAGGAAATAGTTTAATCCTGCCCTGATGAGGAACCGTCTGAATGCGATCAGAAGTCGCCAGTTTCAAGAAGATTGGATGACTTCTGCCGTTCTACTTAAACATGCAATCTTGCTCTTTTTTTTTACTTCCACTATTAGTATCAAAATCAATACGAAAAATATAAATATTAGTATCAAAAATAATACGAATGTTTTTAAGGTGGGAAAATGGAGGATTTGATAAGGTTCCTGAATCACTGGTGGAGGGAGGGCAGAGTCCGGGAGGTCTTGGCGAAGGAGTACAAGCGGAGATATTTTGAAGAGCTTAAGGATCTCCTTGACAAGAGGCAGATCGTCGTCATATGCGGCCTCAGGCGGACTGGCAAGAGCACGCTGATGTTCCAGCTCATCCAGCACCTGATCGAAAAAGGCGTCCCGCCAGCTAACATCCTGTACTTCTCTTTCGACAAGGAGGTGGCCGGGATCAAGCAGATCCTCGAAAGCTATTCGAGGATGGTGGAGAAGGATTACGAAAGGGAGCGCATCTTCGTCTTCCTTGACGAGATCTTCAAGCTGGAGAACTGGCACGAGGAGCTGAAGGTACTCTACGACAACCTGCCCCAGGTAAAATTTGTGGTTTCGGGATCAGCAAGCCTCAAGGTGGAAAAGGAGGCGAGGAAGAATCTCGTCGGGAGGGCCTTTTATGTGGAGGTGAAGCCCCTGTTGCTCCGAGAATTTTTCGAGCTGAAGTTCAACAAACGGCTGGAAAATGTTAAATTATGGGAGGACAAGCTCAGGCTCCATTTTCCCTCATTTCTGAGAAAGGCCTTCCCAGAGGTGGTTGACTGGGACGACATTCGGGCGAGGGAATATATCAGGGAACTAGTGCTGGACAAGGTGATCTTTTCAGATTTCCCGACAACATTTAAGGACGTGGATGTGGACCTTCTGCGGACGTTGGTCGATATCTTCTTTTCAAACCCGGGGATGTACCTCAACATAGACTCCTTGGCGAGGGATCTGAGGAAAAGCAAGAACGACCTGATCTTTCACATCAGGCTGCTCGAGTTCGGATACCTGATAAGGACCGTCAGCAACTACAGGGGTTCCAAGCTCTCGGCCTCCAGAAAGCTGAGAAGAGTTTATCCCTACCATCCGAGCCTTGCTTATGGCATGTTCAAGGAGGTCGAGGAGTCAAAGCTGGTGGAATGCTGGGTGAGGAGCCACCTAGATGCCCAGCATTACTGGAGGGAGGCGGGCAAGGAGGTGGATTTCGTCCACGAGGGAATGCCTGTGGAGGTCAAATATGAGGAAAAAATTTCCAGCGAGGATATAAAAAACACGATTGAGTTCCTGAAAAAATTTAAGGTTAGAAAAGCCTGCGTGGTGTCTAAGGATGACGAGAGGGAAATCCGTGTGAACAACATGACAATCAGGGTGATGCCAGCCTGGCGCTTCGCCCTTCAATCCGCCTTTTAGAACCCCAGATCGACCATCCGATTTTTTACCACAGGCCATTCACAGCACGCTACAAATCTCTAGAATGGCGCTCGTGGAAATAAGGAGCAAGGCGCGCTACCTCTTATCCCGTCACACTTCTAATCGGGACAAACTCCCGGCTTCATCCTCGACTGCTTCTCCTCCACGCACTTCTAGCAGATCCAGCCAAGCTGACCGTGTTATGTAATGCGATCGTCCAGAAAATCTCCGTGCCGCGGCATTCCTTAAATGATAGCTACACGGAGCGTTAAGACAAGCCTACTGCTTAAAAGGCGGACATCTATTATAAATCAGTAATCAAATGAAGACCATCTCAATAAGCGTCACAGAGCTACAATCGGTTCTCGACTGTCCCCTGTGCTTTTGGCTGGCCGAGCGCATCGGGCCAGCTCCGTCGATCATCGCCGGCATCACCAGCCAGATGGACTCCGTGATTAAGGGCTACATGAAAAAGTTCATCGGAAAATCGGAATTGCCGAGATGGTTTCCTGTCAACGGCAAATTCCTGGACGTGGGCCAGACGCTAACGGCAACCGACCCCCGCAGTGGAGTCACCCTCAGGGGAAAGCTGGATGCATTGATCCTTACGCCGGACGGAAAATATCACATCATAGACTACAAGACCGGCAGGCCACAGCCACAGATTCCACAATACTACCAGATGCAGCTCGACGGCTATGCCTATCTGCTCGAGAGCAACGGATACAAACCAGTGGCGGGTGGTTACCTGCTCTACTTCACGCCTGAGCCCGGGGATATCTCTGAAAAATGTTTCCCATTCAAGATCACGGCAGTTCCGGCGAGGACCAATCCCAACAGGGTGCTGCCGGTGCTGGCCAGAGCAAGAAAAATCTTGGAACAGGAAACGCCACCTCCTCGAAGCGAGGATTGTGAAATGTGCATCTGGTTAGAGCAGGTGGGGCGGGCATTGACCAAGTAATGAGGACTCGGCGCTAGCTTTTCTGGGACTGGCAAACGGCTCAAAAGTCATCACCGGTCGCTGCGCGGTGGGGATACCTTGAAAATAATAACCCAAAAATAACAAGAAGATAGTTTGGTACAGCATGAAGCTTAGAATAAAATCATCAGACATCAGAAAAATCGAGGGGCACGCCCTGGAAAGCTTCCCCAATGAATGCGTTGGCCTGATGATAGGTAAGACCCAGAAGAACGTGTTCGAAACAATCGAAGTGGTCAGGGCCAAAAACACGCTCAACTCACCGGTGGCCTTTGAAGCTGACCCGCAGTTCGTCTACGACGTCTACAAGGATGCCGAGAAACGCGGTCTTCAACTAATCGGCATCTATCACTCCCACCCTAACCTCCGCGCCTACGTTAGCGCCCGGGACGCTGAGTTCATGAAGTTCTGGGGCCGCCTGGTCTGGCTCATCCTAGGCGTGGGTCGGGATGAAATTGTGGAGAGGAAGGCGTTCATGATGAAGGACGGCAAAGTTTACGAAGTTGAAGTGGAAATCGTGGGGAGCTAGGCTTTCCTGACCAAGATCCTCCAGCTCTTTCCGACCTTTTTCACGCTGAGAACCCTGTGACCGTCAGCCTCCATGCTCCGGGGCACATTTTCAACGGCCGGGTCATGATCCAAGACGATCTCCAGCACCTGCCCGCTCTGAAGCTCTTCGAGGGCCAGCTTTGACTTAACGAAGGTGTAGGGGCAGACCTCGCCGCGAATATCGATGGTGCGATCAGCCTTTACCTCGGGCATTCTGTCTCACCCGGCAAAAGGTGCCGTAGTCGACCTGGGAGAGATCCCGGATCAGTGGTTTGTCCCCACAGGAGGGACATCTTGGGTTCCTTTTGAGCTCAAACTGGTCAAACCTCAAGTTCAAGGCATCAAAGTAGAGAACCCGGCCAACGAGAAGGTTGCCCGCGCCGATCAGGAACTTGATGGCCTCGGTCGCCTGAATGGCTCCCATGACCCCTGGAACCGTCCCCAGCACTCCGGCCTCCTGGCAGGTTGGAACCGCCCCAGGAGGTGGCGCCTCCTTGATGAGGCAACGGTAGCAGGGGCCACGGTGGGGTATAACAGTGGTCGTCATCCCGATAAACCGAAGCACCCCGGCATGCGAGAAGGGGATGTCCTTGAGCACGCAGGCATCATTGATGAGAAATTTGGTCGGAAAATTGTCGCTGCCGTCGATGACGAAGTCCCAGCCCTTGAGGATTTTAAGGGCATTTCCGGAATCAAGTCGCTCCTCGATCGTGGTGACCTCGACCTCGGGGTTCAGCGCTTGAATGGTCTCCTTAGCCGATTCGGCCTTGGGCATGCCGAGGGATTTGGTCGAATGGATGACTTGGCGCTGCAGGTTGCTGAGGTCCACCCTGTCGGAGTCTGCTATGCCAATCCTCCCCACGCCTGCGGCGGCCAAGTAAAGGGCGGCGGGTGAACCCAATCCACCGGCCCCCACGATGAGCACCTTTGATTCCATCAGCTTCCTCTGACCCCTTCCACCAACTTCCTTCAAAATCAGCTGCCGGCTGTATCTGACGATCTGATCCTGTGTCAGCCCGAAGAAATCCTTTTTAACCGCCTTTTCCGAACGACTTGGGCTTTTGGGCTCCCCCACGAAAACACCGAATATTCTTCACCGCAAAAATATTTAACTCAGCTGACTGAAAGATTCTGCTCCCTGGCTATTTCCAGAAAGGCCTGCGCCACCCTTTCCACTTTTTCCTGGGAAAGCCCGTAGGTGTTCAGCTTGAAGTGTTTGGTCAAACCGGGCTGCACGCCGACGATGCCACGGCGCCTGAGCTCCTCATAGAGGAAATATCCCCTCCGCTTGTGGGCCTGGGACGCTCTGAAGAAGCCATCGGATTCCATGTGGATCAGCGTGTGATTTTTCGGCCTGACCCCGATCTGGCGGGTCCCCTCTATTCTCTCCAGCTGTTCCACCAGATATCTCGCCTTTTCCACCTCCTGAGGCCACCTTTCCACGCGCTCGACCACATGGGGGAAGGAGGCGATGAGGGTCATGAGCGGCGCGCCCATCACTGTGCAGCCGAGAAGCGCGTACTCCTTGACCCCAAACTTGCGCTTACTCCAGTCACCGACTATCTTGGAACGGGCAAACAGCTTTTCCCCCATTTCTGAAGTTGCCGCCAGAATTCCCGTAGGGGCACTGGCAGCCCAAGACTTGTGCCCGCTTGAAGTTATTATATCGGCGCCGAGCTTTTTCCCGTCAATGTCCATGATGCCCCCGGTATAGGCGGCATTCAGGATGAAGGGAACTCCGTACTCCTTGCAGATCTTTCCGACCACCGCAGCGTCATTCAGATTGCCGTAGAGATAGTCAACATGCGTGAGCAAAACGGCCGCGGGGGGCTTTCCCGTCTCCCTTTTGACCTCCTCGATCTTCTCCGCATAGGCCTCCAAGTTGAGCCTGAACTCAGGATAGCCGCTGTGAGGCACCTCCTTCACCCTGAGCCGCGCCAGCTCAGCTGCGGTGTAGGTGGAATAGTGGGCCAGGCTGTCCAGGACAACGTAGTCGCCAGGATTGCCGAGCATGGTGAAGGAGATGAATTGCGCCTCCCGGCACCGCGTCACCACCCGGGCCACATCCATTCCCAAAAATTCCGCGAGGTCCTGCATGAACTGGGCAATCGGCGGGCGCTCAATCATATCCAGCCTTGCCGTCTTGGGGGGACACCAGTCGCACGTGGAGTAACCGTCAGCGAACTCAACGATGGCCTTTCGGGCCTCAGGAGACAGGACGCCACCACGCTGAATCGGATGTAGGTTGATGAACTCATCCTCCTTGAAATCGCGCCTCAGTTCCCGGTAGATTTCAAGCCTTTCCTTGGAAATTTTCGGCATAATTTTTCTCCACCATTTTTCTTTCAACAGCATCAAATATTAGCCTTCCCCCCTAAACGATATCGTCACCGGCTTTCTCCAAAAACTCGGTCAGATAGCTTTTTTTCGTTGGAATAAAATAACACAGTTATATGGGGGAAAATGAAATACGCCACGATCTCCGATAAATTTAAGGAGTTTTTTCAGACGACTTCCAGCCCGGTTGCCGTCGTGATCTCGGAAAAGGAGCTAACGGGCACCAGGCCCCCATCACCCTCCCTGTTCTGCGATTTGGTGAGAAAGGCCGCATACAAAGGAGAGACTTACACGATTACTGGGGACGACCTCATTAACTTCAGCACCCGTGTGATCCTCGGCTTTAACGAACCACAATATGTGGACCTTTATCCCCGCGTAAAACCGGCAAAGACCAAATCGATCATCGTGGCACCGCTGGAGAAAATAGAGACTGAACCCAACGTCATCGTCATCATAACCGACCCGGCTCATGCCATGCTGGTGATCCAGTTGTTCAGCAGAAGCACAAAAAGGCGCCTGGAAGCAAGCATGACCTGTCAGGGCGCGGCGATTGCGGGAGAGGTCGTGGCCCTGCCATTTATGGAGCACCGGCCCAATCTGACGCTCCTCTGCAGTGGGGCGAGAGAGCTGGCAGGTTACTCGACTAACGAGCTGGCGCTGGGGCTGCCCTTCACCGACTTCTTAAAAATGGCTGAAGCTTTTTCCGGGCCAACCTAAAAAGCTCGAGAGAGTAGTTGATCCCCACGCCCGGAAATTGATCTGCAAACAAGGCTACCAATTTATCCTCTCGGTTGTGGTTTTCCCCTGCTCAAACAATTGTCTCAACGCCGCTACCATAAATTTTGTACTTTTCCAGTGTGGTCAAGAGCTCTTTTGAACCGGGACCAATGCCGAACAACTCAGGTATCTTTCCCCAAACCCCAATGTATTTTTCCCTGATTATCAGGCACCCCCTGAGCCCCGGTATTTCTCTGGCCCTGTCCAGACCACTTCTGACCGATTGCCTAACATCGGCGCCCTGCACCGCATTGCCTATGGAAGTCGCGGCGGCGTCGGCTAAAGCGGCATCGTCGGCGATGGCAACGGCGGCGTCTGCCCAGCCGAAGCTCAGCGAATGTCCAACCGTCCCTGAGCTCGTGCATATGCCCATGGGCAGTTCCTCCCGCCTGACCAAGAATCCCAGCCTTCCTGAACCCTCAGCCGTTCCGGCAAAGATGCCTACGCGAAAATCCCGGGAACCAGCAATCGCTATGTCACCACCGTTATCGACGAGAATATTTTTTGCACCGGCTGCCAGCGCCGCTTCCGCCGCCACCTGAGAGATCGCTCCGGCGACGGCGGCGAAGGGGCCAACATTAGCCAACCTGCCTGCCCGTAACATCAGCTCAATTATCCGGGGCTGTTTTCCCTCCAGATCGATCGGCTCCAGGGACCAGCGAAATTCAGGATGTCTCAAAATCAGGCTTTCAATCTCAAGCCTGGCCTGCAGCGCGGCATGGATGGCGGCATCGATAGCCCGCTCAAGATCACACTTGATTCTCAGGTTGGTCTCCTTAAAAGACCAAGTCCGATCGAACGTCACAACCACCTAGAATCTGGACAGTTCCAGCGCTTTCACCGGACAGGAGGGCACGCAGAGCTCGCAGTAAACGCACTTGTCTTCGTCCAACATCACCGTGTTGTCCTTGTCCTGAAAGAGAGCTCCGCTGGGGCAGAGGGATAAACAAGCCCCGCAATCGATGCACAACTCACGATCGAGGTGAATCGCCCGCTTTATTTCCCTTACCTCAACGCCCTTCTTCCGGAAAAGCTCAATGGCCTTATCCACTTCCTGATCAGGTGCCTCGATGGAGAGAAGGATTTCCCCGCCTCTGCCGGTAAACTCCGCGTACAGGATATTGAAGGTCAAACCGGTTTCCTTGATCACCGTGGCCAGAATCGGCTCCTGAACCCTTTCCGCCGAGTAATTCAACAAAATTTTTCTCGCCATGCTATCGCCTCAACAACTTTGACAGATCTCCGGTGGTAATTATTCCTTTGAGCTCCCCGCTGGGACCTACCACGGGAAGTCCAGAGATTCCGTGCCTTTCCAGCTTTCTGGCCACCAGATCCACCGGTTCATCCTCCTTGGCCGTTATCACCCTTGAGGTCATGATCTCGAAAAGCTTTTTCTTCTTAGTCGCCACGGCCACGGCGATGTCCCAAGAGGTAACTATGCCCACCAGCTTTCCCTCATCATTGACGATGGGCAGGTGGTCAAATCCCTTTTCGGCAAAAATCTTCGCGGCGCTGGCTATGCTGTCGCCCGGCCTAGCGGTTACCACCTCTTTCGTCATTATGTCCCGGACAAAAGGCACCGCAACAGCCTGCTTCATTGGCTTAAAAACCTCATCCGTGGGCAGCCTCTCAACCGGCTCGGTAAGGAAGAAGCTCTTCTCCAAGATCCACTTCCTCAAAACATTGGCGATCTCCCTGGCCCGCTTGAGGCTGCTCAGCGGGCTCACGGGAACATCCCTGTCCCCTATCCTGACCTTTCCCGATTTTAACTCCGCGTAAGTGACCTCCCGGATCACCGGACGATCCCGCCTAGGCACCCCATAATCCAAGATGTTGGTCCTTATCTCGTCGTCCCCTGCCCCTGCAGTCTTGGCAACTCTTTCATTTATTATCGGAATGGGAATGCCCAGGCCCACGAAAAGTGACGTTCCGTACTTTGGTATGGTTGCCCCGCGGAGGTAACGGGCATCCATCTTCTTCAGATTTCCAACCGTCATGATGGTACCCAGCGCCTTGGTGGGATTATGCTGGGTTCCCTCCCAGAAGATATATCCCTGGGCCCCGCCGAGGAAAATGCGCGTTCCTATCCCGATGGTCTCATAGTTGGGGTCCTTATTCAACGGGCTCAGTTCTCCTGCCCCCGAGTAGGTAACGTTGCCGAATCGGGGAAGAAGGGTGCCCATGTAGGTGTAAATGGTTTCGCTCCTTGAATTGGTGGCGGCGGTGTACTTCTGATAGGCATTTCTCGGGTTACAGAGCACCGCCTGATTCAAATCATCCTTGGTGACCCTGATCTCAATCTCTGTACGGGGATAACAATCCGTGCCGTAAGCCGTGGCCCTGACCTCGACCTCCTTTCCCCGAACCAAATCTTCAATGACGTGCCCGCCACCGTATTCCATTCCTTTCGTCTCGCTCAGCTGCGTGGCGCCGATGTAGGCATCGACGGCCGCAACTCCAGTGTAGGCCTCAACATCGTTGATCCAGACGCGCTGCATTTTTATGGGTGGATCGGAATGACCGAAGTTCAGCCAAGCCCCAGAACTGCACATGGCCCCAAAAGTTCCGGTCGTGACAACATCGACCTCCTTCGCGGCGCCGATAGGTCCCTTTTCACGAACAATTTCAACCATCTCCTCAGCCGTGACTACCACGGCTTCACCGCGCCTGATCTTCTCGTTTATTTCGTCCACCGATTTATTGACCACAGTTTTGCCCAGATTGACCACCTGTATTGAGAGGAAATTATAATTACTGGTATTTATATCTTTCTACAATATAATTACTCTCAGGAATATAGCAAAAGGTCGCTATTTTTGCCCTCAATGGTGCCCCATTTTTACAAAATTGCGACGAACGGATTTTCAAGTGTCACTAACTGCTCACCAACAGGACCTAAAGCGGGATGAGGTTTGACGCCCATTTTCGATATATTTCAGGATAGAGGCTAAAAAGATAAAAACGCCGGTTAGGATAAACCATGCCTCATCCAATCGATCAAACGTTCTCAGCGGATCCAAGAGCATGATTTATGCCTGAGTTTTACCGCTATGGTCGATGCCATGTTAACGACAATGGTTAAAATAGATGAAGGAAAATAACTACAAGGGGTAATTATGGAAGGAAAAAAACCTGTGGTTAAAGTCTACACGACTCCGACCTGTCCCTACTGCACCATGGCAAAAAAATTTCTGAAGGAAAACGGCATTGAATTCATCGAAAAAAACGTGGCCAGCGACCATGCAGCGGCGGTGGAGATGGTGGAGAAGTCGGGGCAGATGGGAGTGCCCGTTCTGGACATAGATGGAGAAATCATCGTGGGTTTTGACCGGGAAGCCATCAAAAGAGCGCTTAAGCTGTGATACTCGCGAAGTTGATTAAAAAATCGCCGGAATCTTTGGCTTTATTTTATCCCACAGATCAGTGTTCAGAAGTTTTGAATCAATAAATTCTTTTGTGTTGAACGCGAAAATGAAACCAGCGATAATTGCCCAACAAGTTAAATATTAAAAAATGGAGTAAAAACAAGGTGAAAAAATGGCCAAGGTTGAATTTTTGTATTTGAGCCAGGAGGACGTCAGGGCGGCCGGTGGCCTTGATATGAGGATGGCAATGGAGGCCATCGAGAGGGCCTTTAAGCTCTTGAACGAGGGGCAGGTGGTGATACCCGACAAGATAGTAATGGAGCTGCCTCCGGGGGAACAGGAAAGGGGCCGAATGAACGGCTTGGCGGCTTATATCGGTGGTGATTGGGAGGTCGCCGGAATAAAATGGATCCCGAGCTTCCCGAAAAACCCCTTCCTGAGGGGTCTTCCCAGAGCCAGCGCCATGATAATATTGAACGACACCCAAACTGGCTTGCCCCTGGCAGTTATGGACGGCACTATTCCCAGCGCCGTTCGCACGGGGGCCGTCGGTGGTTTGGGCGCCAAATACCTCGCCCGGAAGGACTCGGAAGTGCTCTGCTTGATAGGGATGGGCGTGCAAGCTCGAACCCAAGCCATGGCGATCAAGGAAGCACTGCCGTCATTGAAGGAAATCCGAGGCTACGATAAATCTGAGGAGAGGGGAATTCAGAGCGCCGGAGAAATCGAGAAACTTACCGGCATCACCACAAAGTTCGTCCAGACACCGGAGGAAGCCGTCAAAGGCGCAGATGTCATCGTCACCGCAACCGTGGCCAACGAGCCCATCGTCAAGGAAAAATGGGTCAAGGAAGGAAGCCTCTTCATCCACATCGGGTCCTACGTGGAGGAGGAATACGAAGTCGTCCTCAATTCGGACAAAATAGTAGTTGACGACTGGCACGTGGTCAAGCACCGCAGAACTCCTGTCCTCGCCAGAATGTACGATGAAAAACTGATCACCGACAGTGATATCTACGCCAACTTCGACGAGATAATCGCGGGGAAGAAGCCGGGCCGAGAAAACGACAAAGAAAGAATATTCTTCGCCCCCATCGGCATGGCGCATGAGGACATCGCCGTGGCCTCGCGGATATACGAGCGAGCGAAGAGGGAAGGAATCGGGAGAACCCTGCCCCTGTGGAATGAACCACTCTGGATTTAAACCACGGAAACACACCGGCTCCAGCACTGCTCGATAAACCAGTGATTAAGATCCGGACTCTCTTTTCTCCACTTCTTTCACGTAATCAACTAGCTGCCTCTCCACATCCTTATCCAACGGGTCGGGCTCATGCTTCTTGAGGATCTCTTTAACCCTCTCCCGGGCCACTTGCCACAGGTCCTTGGCGCCTGCCTTTTCCCAGTTTTCTCGAATCTCCCTGTCGCTGATCTTCGGGAAGTACTGCTCCTCCGTCAGGTACTTGAGCGTGTGCATCTGATCCAGATAATGGCCTCCGGGACCAACCTTGGCTATGACATCGTACGCCAGCGTGGTCTCATCGACCTTGATGCCCTTGAGAACGCGGTAAATCATGCCACAGATTTCATCATCTATAACCAGCTGCTCCAGACTGATTGTTCGGGCCGACTCCAGCGTCCCGGGATAAAAGATATAGTTCACGCCAGCAAGGGAAGCCAGCAGTAAATTCAGCGCCCGCTCATATCCATTCTGAACATCAATCAACTTGGACTCCGTGTCCCCCGCGGTACCACGGCACGGCAAGTTGTAATACCTCGCCATCTGCGCAGATGCCACGTTCAGGATGCCGGCCTCAATGGCCCCCAGTGCTATATGCCCTCTTCTCATGTCCATAATCGTGGAACAGGTGCCGTAGAAGACTGGGGCCCCCGGGTTAACGAGCTGGGCTATGGTAACCCCGCTCAATATTTCCGCGCCCTGCTGTACCAAAACTCCGGCAAGGGTCACCGGACCTGTGGCCCCAGCCTGAATTTCCACCCCGAAATCAACCGGCTGGCCCAGCTTGACATACTCCAAGAGGCCCTCGGTCATGTCCACAGCATGCTGAAGCGGGCTGATGGGATTCACGGTGGTGTAGATCATCGGCTTCTTGCGCAACTCCTCTTCCCCGCCGGCCAAAATCGCGGCCATCTTCAAACAATCCCTTGCCCTCTTGGTGCCCCGCGCGGTTGCCTTGACCACCTTCGAGGTATTCTTCACGCTGGCCAGATAACCGACCACATGGGTGATCTTGCCGGGGACACCGTCAATGTTGGGCATGACGGCACCGCCATGGATGAGGCGGTAAGTCTCCATCGCATCGGCAACCTTGCACAGATTTTCCACGTCGGTTAAATTGGTCAGGCGTCTCTGGCCGGTTTCGAGATCGAGTATGTAAATTCTTCCAATCATCGGACCAAAGTAGACGCGGTATTTTTCAATTTTGACATCGTATTTTGGGTTTCGGGCATGGAGGGTGAATTCACTTGGCGCCTTTTTTAACGCGTCTTTAACCAAGTGCTCGGGCAGAAAAACCCGGTTGGTCCTTGGGTCGACCTCCGCGCCACCATCCTCTAAAATTTTGAAAGCATTGGGCTCAAGGACCTTTACGCCTACTTTTTCGAGAACCTCCATCGTGGTTTGATGGATTTTATACACCTCATCTTGAGACAAAATCTCCAGTTTTCCGCCTTTCAGTCCTACCATATCAAACGCCTCGTGTTTTGTAATCCCCTTAACGATTTAGTTTTTAACTCTTACCAACCCTGATTTTTCTACCCAAAACCGAAACCTACGAGGCGAAATTTTGAAACCGGGATCAACTCTGAAAAATCAAATTCATCCTCGAGAGATCTTGAGGGCACGGCGAACGCACGCCGCCAAGGCTTTGGCGCCACGCACCGGATCGGAATACACCGGTATCCCATAGCCGGCCAGCTTTGCTTTCTCCTCGGCCTCCGCCTTTCCACCGCCAAGCATAACGGTGACAATAGTCTTGCCCTGAGAAACATGCTTGAATATGACATCGGATATCCCGGGCATGGGGTCGCCGATAATGGTTATGAATGCATCAACAGCGTTTGCTTCACCTAGTGCGGTCAGTGCTTCATCGTACATTTGAGAGGTGGCGCTGCCGGTGAGGTCAAGCGGATTCCGCAGGATGCATTCTGAAGGCAATTTTTCCTTCAACCTTTCACTTACTTCAACAGGAAGATCTGGCGCGTTCATCCCCAGTTCCTCACAGGCATCAAGGGCCAAGATGCCGGAACCACCGGAACTCGTTATGATGGCCACCTTGTTGCCCGATGGTAAGGGCAGGCCGGCAAAGGCTTTACAAACATCGTATAGCTCCTCCACGCTTGAAACTCTCTGGATGCCCGCCTGTTTAAACACCGAATCGAATATCGCGTCCTTTCCTGCGAGCGAGCGCGTGTGGGAAGCCACCGCCTTAGCTCCCTTGGCCGTCTTTCCGCTCTTCAGGACAACTACAGGCTTCTTCTCAGCCGCGGCACGGGCAACTCTGAAAAATTTTCTTCCGTCTCTGACGCCCTCGATGTAAAGAGCGATGACTTTTGTAGTCGGCTCATTTGAGAAATATTCCAGCAACTCTGTTTCGTCAACATCACATTTATTCCCCAAGGCGACCATCTTGTCAACGCCCACTTTTTCCTCCTCAGCCCAACAGGCTATTGCCGCTAGGACGGTGCCGCTTTGGGAGATCACCGATATCGGCCCCTTTGTCCTGACCAAGGGCCAGCTGGCACACAGCCCCACGGCGGTGCTGTTAACCCCTTGGCAGTTCGGCCCGACTACCCTAATTCCGGCTTTTCTCGCAGCTGCCACCAGCTGACGCTCCAAGTCGGCACCCTGGGCTCCAGTTTCCCCAAAGCCACCAGAGATCACCACGGCGGCTTTGACGCCCTTTTCACCGCAATCGGAGATCACTGAAGGCACGAAACGAGCCGGGACTACGATCACGGCAAGTTCTACTTCATCTGGAACTTCCCTGATGGAACTGTAGCACTTTATTCCCAAAACATCTGCCGCCTTGGGGTTCACCGGATACAACTTCCCTTTATAGCCGGCATCGACTATATTTTTGAATATTTCGTGTCCCAGCTTCCCTGGCTCGCGTGAGGCACCGATCACCGCCACGCTCGATGGCTCAAAGAAACTTTTCAGCGTCATCGTATCAACAACCGTCCGTTTCATGTTTGTATTTTCACCGCATTTAGATTAAATTTATTCCTCGCCGACATTCCCTTGGACCCTTTAGACACCATTGGTTATAACCATATCAGCTGCTGTCCAATTAGGCGACCCCGGGCAGAATCTTAAACGGTGTTTTATTCAGTTTTTCGTTCGACAATTAACACAAATCGGCTAAAAATGTGTGCTCGGAAAATGACCAAAATATCACTAAAGAAAATTAATTTTGCATGAGATCGTGAAAATTTTGGATGCCACTGATCTTGAAAATGTCCAACCTATGCGGATGATTAGCTGTGGCCGCTTGTTTGCTGAAAGCGCAATTTTAGCAGGATTAGAGACTTATATAAACCTAGGTTTGCTGTTGGTTCCCGATTCAGCCCGTAGCTGATTAATTGCTGGCTAGTCGATTATCCTTCTCCCTGGCGGTGGAAGTTTTTCATTATTTCAATCTTTTTCTGCATTGTTATCGGCTTGTAGCTAATGCAGTCAACGGGGCAAACACAGGAACACAGCCCGCAACCCAAACACAGCGTGTCATCGACCACTGCTTTTCCGTCAACGACTTTTATAGCACTTGAGTTGTTATCGTCACAAACGATCTCACAGCGTCTGCAACCGATGCACTTTTCAGTGTCCACCACGGCAACAGCTGGTTTGGCCG
>LQMQ01000036.1 GCA_001515205.2 Candidatus Hadarchaeum yellowstonense | reverse complement strand
AGGTAGGGCCGCCCCGCCTCGAGGATGCGATGTTTCCAAGCGGCCGCCCGGTAGGGCTGGATGATGTTTTTCTTCGCGTCGCAGAGGATCAGGTTCCCCTCGCCAAAGATCTCGGCAATCAGGATGCGGCCCTCGGTTCCGGAAAAGGTGATCTCAACGATGCGTTCAAAGTCAGGCTGGGCCACGTCCGAGATCTCGGCATTTTCCAGGTGCTTTCTCAGCAGCATCGCGAAGGAGCTGGGCTGCTTGGGGGCCCGGAACTCCCTGGCCGTGAGGTGGATCCTCTGCCCCGGCTGAATCAGCAGATCCCGGCGCCCCTTCTCCCTGGAGCGCAGGCGCAGGATGATGACGCCGTCGACCTCGTAGACATTTTCGATCCTGTCACCAATAGTGTTTTTAAGCTCGCGAACGCAGACCATAATGTCAAAGCTCGACATTGACAACTTCATGATCCCACCAGGTGCATGATATGAATGTGACGGCAAAGCTCACCCTCGCCTTTTCCGGAGCCGGAGCAATTGCAGGCATCATCTCCGCCTTTCTGCCCAACGCCTGGCTGGCCCTGCTCGTTGCTTTTATTTTTCTCTACCTATCTTATAAGCTGACCACGTACTTCCTGAAGAGATCGGCGGCGCCACCGGCAGCAGCCCAGGCGCCGGGGCAGCCACCGACGCCCGCCCCGGTGCAGCCGGCGCCGGGAAGGGCGACCCTGAAGGGCTTCAGGCTCTTCTTTGCCACCCTGGTCACCAAGGGCTCCCCCGGGGAAAAGGATACCGAGGCCAAGTTCTGGTTCTGGCCCTACTACTTCATGTGGTTCATCCTCTGGGTGATGGTGTACACGATAATGCTGCTGTGGTAGTCCCTCCGGTGTTTTTTATCGCCGGAGAAGAATAGTTCAGCGGGGTGGCGAGCGGGATGCAGAAGAAAATCGATGCCCTGGGCGAGAGGAGAGTGAGGATCATCGCCGACCACCGCGAGGAGGCCTCGGGAGTCATCGAGGAGCTCAGGGGGCTGGGCGTTGATCTGGAGGTCTGCCAGCTGAAGGTCGGTGATTTCATCCTCAGCGACCGCGTCGGCGTGGAGCGGAAGTCGGTCGATGATTTCCTGCAGTCGATCGTTGACAAGCGCCTCATGCCCCAGGCCCAGATGCTGCGCGAGACCTTCGAGCGGCCGGTGCTGATAATCGAGGGGAAGGGGCTCTACAACCGTCGGGCAATCCACCCCAACGCCATCAGCGGCACCCTGGCGGCCCTGGCCGTGGACGTCGGCATCCCCATCATCCCGACCGTGGACGAGAAGGAAACCGCGCTGATCCTGGTCGCGATTGCCAGGAGGGAGCAGATCTCCGAAAAGAGGGAGGTCGCCGTCCGTGGTGAGCCCAAGAAGTTCAGCCTGCCCGAATGCCAGCGCTTCATCGTGGAGGGGCTTCCCGGGGTCTCGGCGGTGCTGGCCAAGAGGCTGCTGGAACACTTCGGCACCGTGGAGAGGGTCATGTGTGCCTCCGAGCAGGAGCTCCAGCAGGTCGACGGCATCGGGAGGGAGAAGGCCAGGGAGATCCGGAGGGTCCTGACGGCTATTTACAGCTCTCCTCCACAAACTCCCTGATTAGCTGGATCGCCAGCCTGATGTTTTCCATCGAGGTGGCATAGCTCAGCCGCACGTGCCCCTCGCCGCCGGGACCGAAGCCGCTGCCGGGAACAGCGGCCACACCCTTGGTTTTAAGGAGGGACTCGCAGAACTGGAGGGAGGTCATTCCCAGCTCCTCGATGCTGGGGAAGACATAGAAGGCCCCCTGGGGCTTCAGGCATTTGATGCCGTCAATTTCGTTCAGCCCCCGGACTATTTCATCCCGTCTCCGGCGATATTCGGCGCGCATCTGGGCGACGAAGTCCTGGGGCCCGCGCAGCGCCGTTATCGCGGCCGCCTGGACAAAGCTGGCGGTGCAGGTGGTCGAGGCCTCCTGGATCTTGGCCATCTCCACGATGAAGTCGGCCGGAGCCACCGCGTAGCCCAGCCGCCAGCCGGTCATGGCGTAGGCCTTGGAAAACCCATTCACGCTGATCGTTCTCTCGGCCATCCCGGGAAACTTCAGCGGGTTGCCCTGCTCTCCCTCGTAGACGAGGACGTTGTAGATGTCGTCGGAGAGGATCAGGAGATCGTGATCCACGGCGGCGTCCAGGAGGGGCTTCAGCTCAGCGGCGCTCATGACCGCCCCGGTGGGGTTGTTGGGGTAGTTCAGCAGCAGCAGCCTGGAGCGGGGGGTGATGGCCTCCTCCAGTTTTTCCGCTTCCAGCTTGAAACCACTTTCCTCCGAGACCTGGATGAAGACGGGCTTGCCCCCGACGATCTTCACCATGGCCTCGTAGGTCCAGCAGGGGCTCGGGATCAGGACCTCGTCTCCGGGGTCCAGCGCTGCCGCCAGGGCGCAGAAGATGGCGTGCTTGGCCCCGGGGGTCACGATCACATTTTTTGCCGTGGCCTCAATCCCCTGCCTGGTGAGGTGCTCCGCGATTGCCTCCCTGAGTTCCGGAAGTCCGGCGCTGGGGGTGTACTTCGTCAGACCCCTGTCCAGCGCCTGCTTCGCGGCCTCCTTGATGTGGGCCGGAGTGTCAAAATCAGGTTCACCGACCTCCATGTGGACGATTTTCTTCCCCCCTCTTTCGAGCTCCTTGGCCAGGCCCAGCACCTTGAGGGTGCTGGAGGGGGGTATTAGGGACATGCGTTTGGCCGCCCTCATGGAAGACCCGCTACCATTTTAGGCTCTCATATAAAATCCTTTACTCGATTGCCATGCACTGGATAGACGCGGTGGCCCAGCAGCTCGTGAAAAGGGGCGGCAAACAGGTGATCGCCAGCGGCATCTCGATCTCCGGCCACATCCACATCGGCCACTCCAACGATGTCTTCATCGCCGACGCCGTCCGCCGGGCAGTTGAGGAGCTGGGCCACGAGGCCGAGAGCATCTGGTATGCGGACGACTATGACCCCATGCGACGGGTCCCCTGGCCGCTGAACGAGGGCGAGCTGGCCGAGAAATACAAGCAGTACCTCGGCTTCCCCTACGTCAACATTCCCTCCCCCGACCCCGGCTACCGCAGCTTTGTCGATTACTTCTCCCGGCCCTTCATCGAGGCGCTGCCCCTCTTTGGGATCAAGGTCAAGATCTACTCCGGGGCGGAGGCCTACCGGAGCGGCAGGATGGCCGAGGCGATAAGGGCAGCGCTGGAAAACGCCGCCACCATCAGGTCCATTCTGAACGAATACCGCGACAGGCCTCTGCCGGAGAACTGGCTGCCCGTGGATGCCGTCTGCGAGAACTGTGGCCGGATCTCGACGACGCGGGCCATCTCCTGGCGGGGGGATTACGTGACCTACCGATGCGAGGGCACCGACTACGTTGCCGGCTGCGGCCACGAGGGCGAGGCCGATTACACCCGCGGCGGGGCCAAGCTCACCTGGAGGGTGGAGTGGCCCGCCCGCTGGAAGCTCCTCGGCGTCACCTGCGAGCCCTTCGGCAAGGACCACGCGGTTCGAGGGGGGAGCTACGACACCGGCAAGCTGATAGCGAAAAAAGTTTTCAATTACGAGGCGCCCTACCCCATCCCCTATGAGTGGGTGAGCATGAAGGGCAAGCGGCTGTCCTCCTCCCGGGGCGTGGTCTTTACCCTGAAACAGTGGCTTGAGATCGCGGAACCGGAGATCCTGCGCTACTTCATCTTCCGCAGCAAGCCGATGAAGGCAAAGGAGTTTGACCCGGGCCTGACGCTGCTGGACCTGATCGAGGAATATGACCTGGTCGAGAGCGCCTACTACGGGGGTGGCGAGGAGGGAAAGAGGGAGGAGCAGCAGAGGCGCATCTATGAGCTGTCACAGGTGGGTCAGGTCTCCAAGACCCCGATCAGAAGGATCCCCTACCGGTTTGCCGCAGTTCTGGCCCAGGTCACGACTGATGAGAAGAAGAGCATCGAGATCCTGATTTCAAGGAAGATGCTGGTCAACCCCAGCGAGCTGGAGATAAAGCTGGCCCTGCGCCGCCTGGAGCTGGCCCGCAACTGGGTCCGGGAGTATGCCCCGGAGAACCTGAGGTTCAAGGTCCTGGAGCAGTTGCCCTCCGGAATCTCCCTCACCCCCAAACAGAAGCAGGGGCTGAGACAGCTGGCCGAGGATCTGGCCCAGCGTGAGTTTACCCCGGTTGAGCTCCACAACCACGTTTACTCCGTCGCGGAGAGGGCGGGGCTGCGTTCCGATGAGCTCTTCCGGGCAATCTACCTGGTCCTGCTGGGCCGGGAATCAGGGCCCCGCGTGGGCAATTTTATCTCGGCGCTGGACAGGGATTTCGTCATCGCGAGGTTCAGGGAAGCCTCCCTTTGAGCCCGATCTTCATGTCCGGATTCTCCCGGATCAGCCCCTGGAAGACTTCCTCAAAGCTTTCCCCCGGCGCCAGGGGACGGCGGAGAAAAATCCCGGTGTGGCCCACCTCGACCCTTCTCGTCAGCACCTGAACCCTCTCCCGGACGATCTCCAGGCCCACCCCGAGGATCTTGGCCACAGCGGCCTCGTTGCCCCTCACCGGGCTCTCCCGATGCCCCGCCGGCGTGGGTTCAATTAACATGAGCCTCTTGTCCACTCCGGGGACCCTGATCCCCCTCTGCAGCTCGTCGACGCCGGCAGCACCCCCGAAGTAGTAGAACTCCAGCTCGTTCTGTCGTGGCTTGACGAGGGGGAAGGTGACCGACCTGTCGTCCTCGATGTAGAGGTGGGCCTTGGGAAGCTGCCAGGGGGTGGCCATCACAATTTCCCGCTTGACCGGGCTCAGGCCTGCCGCCTGGAGGGCCAGCTCCAGCTTGAAGGAGGGAAGGGGGTAGGGGATGACCACGTCGACATCGCTGTCCTTGCTGACATCCCCGCGGGCCACGCTTCCGTGGACAATGGGCCTGAACCCGGAGGACTCCAGGGGCAGCATCACCTCCAGGGCCCTTCTCCTGAGGTCACCCCAGAGCTTCCAGTGCTCCTCGCTGTAGACAACTTCCCTGACGTCGGCTACGCGCGCAGGCCTGACCATGGGATCAAAGCCCTACCTCGTGTTCCCCCACCACAAAATTTTTGTCCGAGACATGAAGCAGCGGCCTGAC
The DNA here is from genome assembly GCA_001515205.2 of Candidatus Hadarchaeum yellowstonense. Lineage (GTDB taxonomy): Archaea > Hadarchaeota > Hadarchaeia > Hadarchaeales > Hadarchaeaceae > Hadarchaeum > Hadarchaeum yellowstonense. The sequence goes on along the minus strand of LQMQ01000036.1, from coordinate 13,786 downwards.
AAAGGAGATGTTCAGCCTGCCGTCCTTGAAGGCCTCCTTGTGGGCGTGAGCGGCCACCACCCTCCCCCCGATGACGACGTACTCCGGCCCCTCGTGGGTCCAGTCCAGCCGGCACTCCAGGTTGGCCGGGCACTCGACGATCCTCGGAGGCTTTACCTTGAGGGAGGGCTCCCAGCTCAGGTGGGCCTTTTCCAGCTCGTTGACCCCCCGGGGGAAATTTTTGCTGCAGAGGTACATCTGCTTCTTGATCTTCTCCGGCACCAGGTTGAGCACGAATTCCTCCGTTTCACAGATGTTGTGGTAGGTGTCGCTCTCATAGCTGGTGGAGAAGGCGACGATGGGGGGATCTGATTCCACGGGGGTCACCCATGACATCGGGGCGGCGTTTATCCTCCCCTTCCTGTCGACCGTGGTGATGAGCACTATTGGCCTCGGTGCTATCAGCAGATAGGCATCCTTCAGATCCACCTGCATACGATCAGTCCAGACTTTCCTTCAGCCACTTTAAATATTGCGGCCAGCCCCGCTGAATTTTCAGGGAGATGATCTCAGGCACCTGGTAGCTGTGGAGTTCCTTTATCCGGGCCATCAGCCGGTCCACCTTTGCCGTCGCCGTTTTTATCAGCAGCAGCACTTCCCCCGCTTCTTCAACCTTTCCCCTCCAGCGGTAGGTCGAGGAAACCGGGGCGATGACGCTCACGCAGGCGGCGAGCCTCTCCGAGACCAGGGCCCGGGAAATCCTCCTCGCCTCACGCCGATCCTTGACCGTGGTCAGCACGATCGAGAACATTTTCCCCAAGCCAAAGTTCAACGCATATGTTTAAAGATTGCCGGTGGTATTTTCTACGGTGCTGCATGTGATCGACGACATTCTCTTCCTGATAGCCCTGTTCCTCTTGTTCTGGGACGCCGTCGGTCTCATAAACCGCTGGTTCAACCTCAAGAAGCGCGGTTTTTCCATCTCCCCCGGCGTCATGATGTGGCGCACGAAGCGGGGCCTCAGCTTCATCAACCGGGTGGCCAAGGCCAGGAGATTCTGGCGGGTTTACGGTGACTTCGCCGTGGTGGCAGGGATAGTCCTGATGGTCTTCGTCTTCATCAACCTGGTGCTCAACCTGACGGTCCTGCTGACCCAGCCCGCCGCGGCCGTCGCCGGGGTGCAGCTGGTGTTGCCGGGCTTGGTCCCTGGCCTGACGCCGGTGGCTTGGATCATCGCGATCGCCACCGTCCTCCTCGTTCATGAATTCGCCCACGGCTTTCTGCTCCGCTCCCAGGGCCTGAGGGTGAAATCGGTGGGGGGGATGCTGGTTCTGGCGATACCGGGGGCCTTTGTGGAGCCTGACGAGAAGCAGCTCGCCAAGGCGCCGGTCCTGAAGCGACTGCGGATGTATGCGGCCGGGGCCTTTTCCAATGTGCTGTTCGCGCTGCTGTGCCTGGCGATAATCCTCCTCCTCATCGTCCCCAAGCCCGGCGCCTACGTCTACGCCGTGGCTAAGGGCTACCCCGCCGACAACCACGGCATCGCCCCGGGCATGAGGATCTACTCCATCGACAACCTGCAGATAAACTCTCCCCAGGATTTCGAGAGTTTCATGAGCCTCACCAGGCCCGGGGAGAACGTGCGGCTGGTGACCAGCGCCGGGGAGATGGTGATAACCTTGGCTCCCAACCCCAACGTCGAGAACCGGGGCTACCTGGGCGTGGCCCTCTTCTCGGCATTTTCGCGCTGGAATTTCTTAAATCCCCTCTTTGTCCTCTGGGCGGCCATGTCCGAGCTCCTGGGCGGCAACGTCTTCCATCCCTTCATTTTCGAGGCCCTAGTGCCCTGGGCCGTTATCGACATCCTGAAGTGGATCTTCGTCCTGAACATAGGCATCGGGCTCTTCAACCTGATGCCGGCGGTGCCGCTTGACGGCGGCTACATCCTGAGGGGGATTCTGGAGAAGTTCACCTCCGAGGAAAGGGCCAGACAGATCACCATGGCGGTTTCGGTGGTGGTGCTGGCCATAATTCTGGCAAACTTCCTGCCTTATCTCAGGTGAGGGCATGGTGGAGATCACGGTGAAGGTAGTCGGTCAACGGACGCGTCGGTTGAAGGTGGATCCCGGAACCACCATCGCCGAGCTGCTCAGGAGGGTCGGCCAGAACCGTGAAACAGTGGTGGTGAGGCTGAACGGCAGGATTGTCGCGGAAGAGGAGCGGTTGAAAGAGGGAGACCTCATCGAAGTGATCCCTGTTGTGACGGGTGGTTGAATGCTCAGGTGCAGCTTCTGCGGCCGGAGGGCCGTCTACCACAGGCGCTACGCCGGAGTCTTCCTGTGCGACCGGTGCCTGATAAAGAGCGTGGAGCGTCGCTTCCGCCGGGCGATCAACGAGAACAAGCTCATTCTGCCCGGGGAAAGGGTTGCGGTCGCCGTCTCGGGGGGCAAGGACAGCGTCGCCTGCATGCACCTGCTTCACGATTACTGCCGGGGCAAGCGCTGCGAGCTGGTGGCGATCACGATAGACGAGGGGATCAAGGGCTATCGCGATGAGAGCCTGCCGATAGCCAGGGAAAATGCCGAGATGCTCGGAGTCGAACACCACGTGGTCAGCTTCAGGGAGGCCTTTGGCGCCACGCTGGATGAGATGGTCAAGGTCGCGGCCCAGAGGAGCACCGGGTTGAATCCCTGCACCTACTGCGGCGTGCTGCGCCGGTCCCTGCTGAACCAGGCGGCGCGGGAGTTGGGCGCGGACAGGCTGGCCACGGGTCACAATCTTGATGATGAGACCCAGGCCATAATGCTGAACTACATCCGGGCGGATCTCTCAAGGCTTTACCGGCTTGGTCCCGGTTACTCGCCGCGCCAGGGATTTGTCCCCAGGATCAAACCCCTGCGGGAGATCCCCGAGAAGGAGGTCGCCCTCTTCGCCCTGCTCAAGGGGATAAAGGTCCATCTCGCCGTCTGTCCCTACGCCAGCGGCATTCACATGGAGGTCCGGGATTTCCTCAACAGCCTGGAAAGCAACCACCCGAACTCCAAGTTCATGATCCTCCGCATGTTCGACGAGATCAAGCCCCATCTCGAGGCCGCCGTCCCCGGCTTTGAGGCGAGAGGGTGCGAGAGCTGCGGCGAGCCAACTTCATCCACGCTGTGCAAGTCCTGTGAGCTCCTCCAGGGCCTGGGCCTGATGAGGAGGAGAAAAAACCTTATTTTCGTTGAGCCCAGTTAAATCCGGCGGCGGGCTAGGCGGGCAGCTACCCCTTGCCTGTACCACAAATGGGGTTCACGGTGGGCCGAAGCCCGCGGGCGGCGCTCGGAACTGCGCGTCGACCTGGCTTTCGGCGACGAAGTCCTGTCCCACCGGGTCGGCGGCGGCAGGGCTCAGGCCGGAGGGTCTGAGTTAACTGCCCTTGTCTCCCGAACCCCCCAGGGGCGGAAGTCAGCAAGGGTAAGGAGGACGTGCGGCGCTGGTGGCAAACGGGATGGAGCTCGGGGCCAGCCATCGGCTCGCAGGGAAGGCGTCAACCGCGGGCGTGCCCGCCGCCGTTTCACATCCCTTTTAATAAACCGGAGCAGAGTAATGACTGTGCGGGGGTAGCCAAGCCAGGTATGGCGGCAGGTTGCTAAGGCCAACCTGCAGATACCTGTTGGCCCTTCGGGCCTCAGGGGTTCAAATCCCCTCCCCCGCGCCAAAGGCTGATCAAACTGGAATCACTGCTTTCAATATTGACGCAAAATTCGATAAATGGGGGGCAAGGCTGCGAATGAAGATGCGAAGGAACGATCCGCTGGCTTAACCGTATCACGACTGACTAAAATTTTGTCGCCATGTATCTGATCACCGGATCGGGAATAATGAAGGAACCATCTTCTCGCCTTTCGAGGTAACCATACCTTACAAGATTGTCTAGCAGGTAAGTGAGGTCTGATTTGGGGATGGGGCCCAGCTTCCCACTGACTCCCGCATATATCTCAGACCACTTCAGGGCGCCGCTCGCGATTGCCCTTAGCACAACTTGATAGCGATCGCTCCAGCGCAGAATTTTTTTGCTCTCCTCGGCCGCCAGCTTTGCCGCCATCTTCAGAAACCACTCCAAGTCAGCCCTTCCTTCTGAAACGCAGGTGTGGCCATAAAGGGCCAACCACCCTATCAGCCCATCGAGGGCATCTACCACTTTCTCCAAATCTGGCGGTTTGGTTTTAGCTTCTTTGAATCCTCTCTCCAAGAAATCCATTGCCTCTTCGCGATCAAGCCTCCTCAGGTTGATGATCTTCGCATATCTACCATAGAGAGGCGAGCGGGGGTTCTCCAACCCCAAGAAGTCCCGGAGCAGGCCAACCTGGGATCCGGTCAAGATGAACGTTAAATTATCCAAGTTATCGATAGCCCATGCCAGCAACCCGTCGTACTTCATCCTGCCTGCGAGCCTCAAGTACTGCGCTTCATCGATGGCCACAATCATCCTCTCTTCATGGGCCGAAGCCCATCTGTCTGTAACTCTAAAGACATCGGCGAGCGATGCGCCCTTCTCCCTCCAGTCAAGCTGAATTTCAAACCCAGCAATTCTGATCCCGCGCACCTTTTCCAGCCACGATGTAAGGCGATGAGTCCTGCTCAGCCTCGAAAGTTCTTGGGAAAGAGCGTGGTATAAGTAAAATTTTGAGATGGATCCATGGGCAAAGTAAATCTCGCGCAGGTCTATCTTCACAAAGGGATGTTTAGATTCTGATAGTGCGACATTCAGTAGCGACGATTTGCCGAGCCTTCGTATCCCTTGGATTACCACCAATTTTTCCTTTTCGATCGACTCGAGCAGTTCATGTAACTCAGCTTCCCGATTGTAGAAATCTCTCTTTTTCTTCTTAGGTTCAGGATCAAACAGCATTAGTTCTACCCCTTGAACTAGTTCTACCCCTTGAACTATTAAAGATTGCTGCCGGAAGTCTGCGGGAGTTGTTCCCAACCCCCGCGCCAAATAGTTTCTGAGCTGATGCAGATGGGCAGGCGGGGTGTGTTTTCACTGCCCATCGAGGTCTTTTATGCTCTCAGGAGAAGTTAATCTGGGATCACCATGCCGACGGCCGATGAAGGACAGCTTCTGACGGGAAGGGTGGTCTTTCAGTACTTCTACGACTGCGGCGGTGACATCGACCTGGAGAAGATACCTCAGGAGAAGCTCAAGATCGTTCACCGGGTTCCCCCCAAGCGCCTGCGGGTGCTGGCGCCCAAGTATGAGGAGGTCGGCCTGCAGCCGCTGGAGGTCAGCCTAGGGACCAAGAACATCGACGGCCACGAGGCGAGGGTCGAGGGGAGAATCTTCCCCATCGGCGTGATCGAGATTTACACCGTCATCGAGTTTCGCAACGCGGGCCTGGAAAGCCTGATCAAGCTGGTCCGGCTCGATGAACATCCGGTGAAGGTTGCCGGCAGGGAGGTGGAGTTTGAGGCGGTGGCAAGGGAGGATTTTGAGAAGCTGCTCGAGGTGATCAAGCCGGCCATAGTTTCCCCCTACCCGGCGTTCAAACGTCCCGAAACCTACACGCTAATAATGATAACGGATTCTTCCCCCAAGCTGAAGGCGAATGATTTTCTGAGGAGGTTCCGGAAGCAGACGGCCGGCATCCTCCGGGGGGAGAGGGAATGGAAGAAGCTCAGCAGCAAGGAGGTTGAGGACGCCCTCAAGACCTACCTCAGTTACTCCGAGGACGACATCGTGATAGTTGACTGGTATTCCGCGCTGATGAGCGGTGCGGTGAACTACATGGATGACCTTGAGCACATGATCGAACTGGCCAAGATTCAGCTTCTGGAACTCAAGAGCTACGACAAGCTCCTCGACATGCGGCTGGAGCGCGCCTACGATTCGCTGTACGCGGTCTTCACCGGGCCGGGGGTGGGGGTTTTCTGGGGGAGGCGCTGGTACGGCAGGCTGGCCGCGGCGGCCGGGGAGCTGGCTGAGTGGCGGGTCGAGGTGACGGATCTGGTGGAAGATATGAGGAACATCCTGAAGTTCACCGGTGACTGGTATCTGGGAAAGCTCTACCGGATATCCAGCGAGCGTTTCCGCATCCAAGATTGGCTGGCCCTCGTCGACAAAAAGCTGGGGCAGCTGCAGGAGCTCTATGCCATGGCGATGGAAAGGGTCGACGTTCACAGAGCCATGACGCTGGAGCTTCTCATCATCATCCTGATCGCGATTGAGGTGTTGCTGGCCATCGTCATCGGCTTCAAGTGACCGCCCGCCCGCATTTATTCAGCGATCCGATACTCGACGGTGGCGCTGGTTTTTCCTTGCGGACAACTGATGTGAGAGACTTTGGTGAACCTGATGTTCATCATGTTTTTTTATTCTCGGGCGAAAGATAGATGGGGCCCGTAGTCCAGTGGTTAAGACGCCACCCTTACAGCCTCCGGGTGGGTCAGGTGGAGATCCCGAGTTCGAGTCTCGGCGGGCCCACCAAAAAATTCCAGCCCATTTTCCCAATTGTTGGCTCCAATGCGGCTGTTAACACCACCGGGACGGGCCGATTTGAAGTGCAGCAGCTACTTTCGGGAGCGCTGCCCGCTGACAGGTTTCATCAGCTTTTGGATTTCCTCGTGCAGGCGCCTGAAGCGTTCGAGAGCCGGGTGATCTGGACCCAGCTCTGCGCGGAACCACTCCACCGCTTCGCGGTAGCTCCCGCGCCTGTTTTTGATGACGAGCTTGTCCGCGTAGGTCACCACCTTCTCTTCCAAAGTTCTGGGCGTGAAATCCCGGGCCGGTAGCCCGAGCTCCCTGGCCTCCTCGGCCGGAATTCCCGAGCCGATGTGGCGCTCGGCAAATCTGGCCAGGTCCCCCAGCCCCATTTCCCGCAGGATCTTTCCACCGATGACGCCGTGTTCAATCCCGTGGGTCCTCGCGCGGCCGATGTCATGCAGCAGCCCACCCAGGCTGACCAGCTGAAGATCAATGCGGTGACCGTTCTTCCGGATCCTTTGGGCGATGGAGAGGGCGGTGCGCTCAACGGCAAGGCAGTGCTGGACCACGTTTTCCGGGCATCCCGCCTCACGCAGGGCTTCCAGAGCTCTTTCTCTGTCGATCATCCGCTTACCGATATCTCGGGGCTTTGGAACTACTTATCCCTTTTGAAAATTTTTTCGCGAAAGGGAAAAATAAGGAAAAAGTGAAAGAAATTCTGTTCCCATGGCGAGAAAAATCCTCCTGAAGTTTCCAGATTTTGAGGCCGAGGTGGAGCTGCTGGAGAAGGACCACCCCGAACTCTGCGAGGCCATCCGGAGCGCCCTGCCCCTTGAGGCGGCGATCGATGTCTGGAAGGAGGAGATCTACTTCGAGATCCCGGTGCAGATGAAGCCCAGGAAGCCCACGACCAGGACAACCGCCGGCGATGTTTCCTACTGGCCCGATGGACCGGCGCTGTGTGTCTTCTTCGGCAGGTCACAGCCAGTGGGCCCGGTGGAAACATTCGGGGTGATCCGGCGGGGCCTTGAGAATTTCCGCAGGCTCAAGGCCGGGGATCGGGTCAGGGTGATTGAGTCCTAGATGACCCCGGTTATTTTCGCCAGCCTTTCCGCGGCCTTTTTCTTCAGGCCGTCCTTCAGCACGGTGTAACGCTCGGGCCTGATCCTGTGCGCGATCGTCAGCGCCTTCACGATGTACCGCGGTGGTATCCCCAGCTCCTTCGCGTTGGTCGGTGCCCCGATGGTCCTCAGCGCCCTTTTGATGGCAACCCAGTCCTCGCCGTGGAGGTAGGCCATCATTATCGTCCCCACGCCGCATTGTTCGCCGTGAAGCGCGGGCTTCGGCGCCGTGATGTCGAGGGCGTGGCTGAAAAGGTGCTCCGACCCGCTGGCCGGCCTGCTGCTTCCGGCTATGGCCATCGCCACGCTGCTTGAGATCAAGGCCTTGACGACTTCCCGCACGCTCTCCTCGGTGCGCTTTCTGATCACCTCGGCATTTTCCATGACGATGTGGTAGCTCACCAGCGAAAGCGTGGCCGCATATTCACTGTAGGGCTCGCCCTTGACGCGGTGGGCCAGCTGCCAGTCCCTGACCGCGGTGAGGTTGGCGATGATGTCGCCGCAGCCGGCGGCCAGCAGGCGGTGGGGAGCCCGCCTGATGATGAGGGTGTCAGCGATGATCGCTATCGGCGCGTGGGTTTCGATGGAGGTGGGCTTTTTGCCCCCTTTGATGGAAGCCCTCGAGGAAGCGATGCCGTCGTGGGAGGCCGCCGTGGGGACCGACACAAAGGGTTTGCCCTCCTGAAATGAGGCCAGCTTGGCCACGTCGATGCTTTTGCCACCGCCAACGCCCAGGAAGAAGTCAACCCTGTCGTGGGAGATCTCCCGCACCCTGGCCACCGTTGCCAGATCCGCCTCGGTTATGATGGTGTGCATGACGTCAAACTTCGCCCGCTCCAGCTGGGCCTTGACCCTGGCGCCGACGAGTTCAAATGTTCTGGGGTCGGCCACGATTAAGGCCCGCCTCCCCAGGCCCAGCTTCCGGCACACGTGGGCCACCCTGGAGATCACCCTGGGACCCATCCAGACCTCGCGGGGCAGCTCAATTTTCTTCGGTTCCTTCACCCCATCCCCGCTCTCAGATTTGCGGATAACTTTATATACAGCCACCACGATTCACTTATTGCTGCTTCTATGCGGCATTTTTGGGGCGTGTTGCTTTGAGTGAGCCGAAGTTTGAGAACCTGAAGGGGACGACGACGGTCGGGATAGTCTGCAGAGACGGCGTGGTCCTGGCCACCGACTCTCGCGCCACCATGGGCTATCTCGTGGCCAGCAAAAAGTCCAGGAAGATCTACAGCATCACGGACAGGATCGCTTTCACCACGGCGGGCGGGGTAGCGGACACCGAGCAGCTGGTCAGCATGATGAGGGCGGAGGCCGGCTACTACGCGATGCATGAGGGCACCCCGATGACGGTTTCAGCCTGCGCCAAGATGGTCTCAAACCTGATGAATTCCTATCTCTACTATGCCAACCTGCTGGTTGGTGGTATGGACGATGACACCCCCAGGTTGTTCTTCATCGACATGGATGGCGGCATGATCGAGGAGAAGATGGTGGCGACCGGTTCCGGGTCGCCGGTGGCCTACGGCGTGCTGGAGACGGAGTTCCGGGAGGACATGAAGACCGAGGAGGCGATCCCGATTGCCATCAAGGCCATCAGGACCGCGATGAAGCGGGACATAGCCACGGGAAACGAAGTGATGGTGGCCGTAGTTACCAAGAAGGGTTATCGCGAGCTCACTCCCGATGAAATTAAAAAACTGGCTTAGGGCAGCTGGAAAAAATTAGGGTGCAAGCATGGCTGCAGAGGAGTTACTTAAGGAAATCAAGGCCGCGGTGAAGGAGACCCCATTTGCCGACGCAGTTACCAACATAGACTTTGAGGGGCCCCGGGTGGTCCTCTACTGCGGAAATCTGGACCTCCTGATGGATAACGGGGAGAAGATAAAGGAGCTCGCCCGCAAGCTCAGGAAGAGGATAATTTTACGCCCCGATCCCTCCATCCTCACGGAGAAGGAGGAGGCCGAGAAGAAGATCCGGGAGCTGGTGCCGCCCGAGGCCAAGATAACCGACATCATCTTCAGCGATGACGTTGGCGAGGTAACGATAGAGGCCGAGAAACCCGGTGTAGTCATTGGGAAGGGCGGGGCCCTCCTCAGGGAGATAATGCACAAGATAAGCTGGACGCCGAAGGTGATTCGGGCGCCGCCGATAAGGTCGGACATCGTGCGCAACATCCGGCTGTCGATGATCTACGGCGGGGCCGAGAGGCGCGAGATCCTGAGAAGGATCGGCCGGCGCATTCACCGGGAGCAGAAGGCCAAGGACGGCTGGATAAGGCTGACGGCCCTTGGCGGCGCCCGCGAGGTCGGGAGGTCCTGCTTTCTGCTGCAGACGCCCGAGAGCCGGGTGATGCTGGACTGCGGCGTCAACGTGGCTTCCGATGACCGCGCCTTCCCCCACCTGGAGGCGCCGGAGGTGAGGCTGCCGGAGCTGGATGCGGTTGTCCTCACCCACGCCCACCTTGACCACTGCGGCTTTATCCCCTACCTGTTCAAGTATGGCTTTGATGGCCCGGTTTACTGCACACCACCGACGCGGGATCTCTCGGTGCTGCTCCTCCTTGATTACCTCGACATCGCCGAGCGCGAGGGGAAACAGCTGCCCTTCACCAAGAGGGATATCGGTTCATTTCTTTCCCACTGCATAACCCTAGAATACGGGGATGTGACGGACATAGCGCCGGACATCAGGATCACCTTCCACAACGCCGGACACATTCTGGGGTCTTCGGTGGTTCACCTCCACATCGGCGACGGCCTCTACAACGTTGTTTACACCGGAGATCTGAAATTTGACCGGACCCGGCTGTTCTCCCCCGCGGTTTACAGCTTCCCCCGCGTGGAGACCCTGGTCATCGACAGCACCTATGGAGGCGCCGAGGACGTCCAGCCCTACCGGACGGATGCCGAGAGGGCCTTCCTTCAGGCGGTGACGGAGACGATAAAGCGCGGGGGCAAGGTGCTCATCCCCGCTTTCGCCGTCGGCAGGGCGCAGGAGATAATGGTTCTCCTGGAGAGTTCCAGGCGCAACAAGCTGATAGACGAGCTGCCCGTCTACCTCGACGGCATGATCTGGGAAGCCACCGCCATCCACACGGCCTATCCCGAGTATCTCTCGCAGGAGCTGCGGGAATTGATATTCAAGGAGGATGAGAATCCCTTCCTTTCCCCCATGTTCACCAAGGTCTCCGGGCCTGACCAGCGGGCCGAGATAATAGAGGGGGAGCCCTCAGTCATCCTCTCCACGGCAGGCATGATGGCCGGTGGCCCGGTGCTGGAGTACTTCAAACACCTGGCCCCCGATCCCAAGAATACCCTGATTTTCGTGGGTTACCAAGGCGAGGGCTCGATGGGTCGGAGGATTCAGAAGGGATGGCGGGAGATACCGATGCAGGATGAGAAGGGAAGGCTGGAGGAGGTCAAGGTCAACATGGAGGTGAAGACCATCGAAGGGTTCAGCGGCCACTCGGATCGCACCCAGCTGCTCAACTACATCAGAAGGCTGTCACCCAAGCCGGAACGGATAATCAGCATTCACGGCGATGACACCAAATGCACCGACTTTGCGGCCACGCTTCACAAGCTCTTCCGGGTCGAGACCAGGGCCCCGCTCAACCTGGAAACCATCCGGCTAAGGTGATCATTTAAGGGACTCGATTTCCCTCTTGGTGAGCTTTCGCTTCTTGGCCCTTTGATCCACGATGGCGCTGTGGCCAAAGGGGTCCATCAGAATTATCCTGGCCCTGGCGCGGCCCTGGATGATCTCCTCGATCTTTCTAAGCCTTCTCTGCGCCGCCTTTCTCTTGGCCGGCGGCGCGGTTTCAGCGACGTAGCTCAGCACATCCTTGACCCGGTTCAGGACCCCCTCGACGTTGGTTATGTACCCCTGGCTGCCGGCTCCGGGGGTTATGGTCACGCCCAGCTCCGGTATTTTTATCATGCCCGTGCTGGACCGGACCACCCTGACCATCATGTCCTCCTCTGACGATATCTGAAATTCATATCGGGCCGCCTCATGCTGTCCGAGGTGGGTCACCTCCGAGTGTTTGAAGTTGCAGTGGCTGCAGGTGACCAACGTCTCCATCGTCTCGCCGAAGTAGGGGATGTCATCGATCCTGCCGAAAACCTGAAAGGTGCCCCTGGCGCCACAAATGGGACAGATCTCGATGGGGAGGACAAACTCCCTTTTCGTCATGAGCCCACCGGATTAAGTGGCAGGCTTCCGGAACTGGAGGCTGATGTACTTTGGCGTGGCAATAACCTTGGTTTCGGTGAGGCGCCCCATGTCGCCGCCGATTCCCTGGCAGATGCCCTTGAGCTGGTCGATGGCCTGCTTCAGCTCCTGGGGATCATGGTTCATCAGAGAGCTGATGTCGAGGATGATGATGTTACCCGCCCTGAGCTCATCAGCCGCTTCCTGAACATCGGCAAGGCTGTTGAGCTCCATGCTCTTGACATAGATGGGCTCAACCTCGCCCAGTTTTCCGGGCTTGCCGGTGCTCTCAACCTCGGTGACCGGTACCTCCTGGATGGTCGTTGGCTCGGAACGGGGCTTGCTAAAAATTTTCTTTAGTGATCTCATGGGCTCTCACCAAAATATCGATTAATCAATATTTAACCCTTTTCCAGATGCCGGGGTCGAAAAAATCCATAGGATAAAAAATATTTGAAGTCACCTGTTTTGGCGCTGTGCCGAGCGGCGTGGTAACCTTTGCTCATCTTCGATCACCTGTCACCACCTCCTCGGCCAGCCACTGCTTCTATTCAGAAGGTGAAGAAGTGTCCCTACTGCGGGACCAGCAGGTTGAGAAAGGCGGGAAAGGCCAAGAATAATCACGTCAGCAAAAAGCTTACAGGTGTAAGGACTGCTCGCGGTTCTTCGGGTCCACTTGGATCTCGAACTTGATGGCTCAGATCGGTGATCGGATGCATTTCTGCAGTGCCAGCAGGCCCATGATGTCGGTCGTGCTCTCCCCTGCTTTGCTTTCGGGCGTCGAGCACCTGTGGCCCCCGCCGCTAAATCCCACCAAGATTTCTCTTCCAGCCTCATCAACATCTTGGGATTTATGAATCGCAGGTCGCCCGCCGCGTTCGCACTTTTGAGAATCTCAGCGTGCTTCCAAAAGCCGCCATATCTCGTCGCCAACATGGTGTATGTTTTTGACGGCTTTTCCCTTGGGCGCTCTCATCGCTGAACCATCGAGGAGGGCCAGGCCTATCGCGAGGGGCTTGCCATGTCTCTCGTCCACGACCACGACGACATCCCCCGCCTTGATCTCGGGGTCTGCGGAGACGATGCCCGGGCTCATCACGTCGGCGCCGTTGACCACGTGGGGCACCGCGCCCATGTCCACGGCAACGCGTTTAAGCTGGATCAGGTCGACCATCTTCAGGGTGGGGAAAAGAAGGCCATTTTTTCGGAAAAACAGCATCCTGCCCCCGCTGATGATCAGATCTATCCCTTCCTCACTTTCCTGAATCTCAACCTCTTTGCCAAGGGTGCCGGCAACCGCCCCGCCGAACCTGTCGCCGACCTCCCGGACAAGATTTTTCAACTCATCCTTGCGCAGCCGGTAGCGCCTTTTGGCGGGCATATTAAAGCCTTGGCGGGATAAACTTAAATATAAGGCTGAAGAAAAGTTGGTGATTTTGATGAGCCAGAGACCGTTGGATATACTGAACAAAGCGCTCGGGTCATCGGTCCTCGTGGGACTAAAGGGTGGACGGGAGTTCCGGGGGAAGCTCAGCGGCTTTGATGTCCACGTGAACATCGTGCTTGAGGAAGCTGAGGAATTACAGGGAGGAGAGGCCACCAAGCGCTACGGCACCATGGTCATCCGTGGTGACAGCGTGGTCTTCATCTCGCCGGCCGGGTGATTTGATGGTCAAGGGAACACCCTCGATGGGTAAAAGACACAAGGTTGTCCACATCAGGTGCCGCCGCTGCGGGAGGCGCGCCTACCACGCCCAGCGCGGCGTCTGCGCTGCCTGCGGCTACGGGAGGGACACCCGCATCAACCGGTACCGGTGGAAGACAAAAACTGTTCAGAGGCTCAGGCTGCGGTAGTGCCTTCCCCCCGGTTAAAAAATCTCTTAAGGCGAAGAGATGACTGTTTTACTGTGGGCCGGTAGATCAGTTGGAAGATCACTCGCTTGGCAAAGGGGAAAATCCAGATTGCGAGAGGTCGCGGGTTCGAGTCCCGCCCGGTCCACCA
>LQMQ01000035.1 GCA_001515205.2 Candidatus Hadarchaeum yellowstonense | reverse complement strand
CTCGAGAGGCTGGCGGAGGAAGTCGTGGCCCAGAACCAGGGACTGGTGCGGGAGCGGGGAAGCAACGCCATTGACCCTCTGATGGGCATCCTGATGGCCAGGGTCAGGGGAAGGGCCGATGGCAGGATCGTGCACGAGATCCTGAGAAGGGCCATCGAAAAGTCGCTCGAAGGCTCCCGTCGTTTATTTTAATCCAGAGTCACCAGCATAGTTGGGTAATTGGATGTGCGGCATCGTGGGCTACGTTGGCAGCCGGCCGGCGGCGCCGATACTGCTGGAGGCGCTCAAACGCCTGGAATACCGGGGCTACGACTCGGCCGGGATGGCCACCGTTTCGCGGAAGCTGTTCGTCAAGAAGGACCGGGGAAGGATCGCCGATATCGACCGCAGGCTCAAGCTCGCTGAGATGCCGGGAAACTTGGGAGTGGGGCACACGCGCTGGGCGACTCACGGTGAACCCTCCCGCGTCAATGCCCACCCCCACCTCGACAACTCGGGGAAAATCGCGGTGGTTCACAACGGGATAATTGAGAACTATTTTGAACTCAAGAAGTTTCTTCAGGGACACGGGTACCGTTTCACCTCCCAGACGGACACCGAAGTGATCCCCAACCTGATTCACCACTTTCTTAAGAGGAGCGGAGATCTGGAGGGCAGCGTCAGGCAGGCGGCCAAGAGGTTGCGGGGCAGCTTTGCCCTGGCCGTGATCAGCGAGGAGGAGCCGGGGAAAATAATCGCGGTTCGCCAGGACAGCCCCCTGATCATCGGCCTGGGCGAAGGAGAGGTTTTCCTCGCCTCGGATATCCCGGCAATCCTGCAGCACACCAACCGGATGCTTGTTCTGGAGAACGGTGAGATGGCAGTCTTGACCCCCGATGATGTTTCCATCAAAAAGTTCGGCTCCGGGGCGACGGTCAAGAGGGAGCCGATGTTGGTCCAGTGGACGGCGGAAATGGCGGAAAAGGAGGGTTATCCTCACTTCACCCTGAAGGAAATCTTTCAGCAGCCGGATGCCGTCAGGGACACCCTTCGGGTCCCGCCTGAAGAGCTGAAGAGGCTGGCCAGATTTCTCCTCCGCGCCAAGCGGGTTTATCTCATCGCCTGCGGCACCTCCTATCACGCGGCGCTCGTCGCAAAATATGCGCTGGCAAAGCTGGCCGGATTTCCGGTTGAGGTGGTGATCTCCTCGGAATTCGGCGAGATCGGCAACATGGATGAGGGAACGGCGGTGCTGGCCATCACCCAGTCGGGGGAGACGGCTGACACCCTGAAAGCTGTGGAAGCGGCCAGGGCAGCCGGGGCGAGGGTGGCCTGCCTGACCAACGTTGTCGGTAGTTCGATAACCAGAATGAGCGACCTCGTCTGCTACACCTACGCCGGGCCCGAGGTCAGCGTGGTGGCCACGAAGACCTTCGCCGCCCAGGTCGCCTACCTGTTACGGCTCGCCGTCCAGCTGGCCGAGGCGAGAGGTCGCTCGGGGCCGCGGAGCAAGCGGCTGGCGGCAGGGCTGGGGTCGATGCCCGAGATCATGCGGAAGGTTCTGGTCGAGGTCGAGCCCCGGGTGAAAAGCCTGGCGAGAGGCTTTCTCAGCGCCGAACACATCTATCTCATCGGCCGCGGCGTCGGCTACCCGCTGGTGCTGGAGGGGGCGCTGAAGATCAAGGAGATAACCTACATTCATTCGGAGGGCATGCCGGCGGGTGAGCTTAAACACGGCACCCTGGCGCTGATAGAAAGGGGGACGCCGGTGATTGCCGTGGTCACCCCGGGTGGAATGCGAATGAAAATGGTCAGCAATGTTGAGGAGGTGAAGGCCCGGGGAGCCCAGGTCACCGCCATCGCCGATAACGGCAAGGATCTCGAGGGGCACGTTGACGAGCTGATCTCAATCCCCCACACCGAGGAACTCCTCAGCCCTCTTCTCTTCATCATCCCGCTGCAGCTGCTCGCCTACCACATTACCGTGGGAAGAGGGCAGGATCCCGACCGGCCCAGGTCGCTGGCCAAGTCGGTGACGGTGGAGTAGCTAGATCATCAGCCTGCCGTTTTTCATCACCGTCTTTCCGTCCAGCTTCACCGTGGGACTTTTGAAGATGCCGTCGATGTGACTACCCGCCTTCACCCTGCCGCCGAAGGTGGAGTTGTCACCGAGCGCCACATGGCAGGTGCCGAGCACCTTTTCATCCTCAAGCACATTTCCGATGAGGCGGGCCTTGGGGTTGGTCCCGATCCCGAACTCGGCCAGGTTCCGGGACTTTGGTCCGGCCTCCCTCAACAGCTGGGTCAATTTTCGAGCCAGGGGGCCGGAAATCCTTTGGGCCACCCCCTTCTTTATCGTTATTTCCACTCCTCCCGAAACGTCGTCGAGCATGGAGCCGTCCACGACCACAGTTCCTTCCCCGGTGCCCTCAACGGGGGCGATGAAGGCCTCTCCTGCGGGAAGGTTTCCAAAGTCACCTGGCCTGTGAAAAAGGCCGGTATCCGGATGGGCCTTTCTCCCCTCGATGCTGAAGCTCAGGTTGGTTCCCGCCTCAGTGGTGACCTCCACCTTTGATGCCCTGTCCAGCGCTGCGGCGACCCTTTTGGTTAATTTGGCGACCTCAAGGTAGTCTGCCAGCATTGCCCCGCCCCGCATCATCTCCTCAGTTATCATGGGCATGGTGGCCACCCTGGCCCCCGCCTCACAGGCGCGAAGGCGGGCTTGGGTGTGGGTGAGGGAATAGGTGGTCGGGGCGATGATCACGTCAAAGTAAGGCATGACGAGGGCCACCGGCTCCGGTGGCTCCTGCCCGTGTCTTTGACCCACGGGCATGCAGATCAGCGTCACCTCAGCTCCCCGCTCCCTTGCCACGCCGGCGATGGCTTCCGCGATCCTGCTGCGGGGCGGGTCGGTGATCACGAGCACTTTTTCGCCCTTTCTGACCCCCATGCAGACCTCTACCACAATTCTGGCGCCTTGGAGCATGGACTTCATGAAGATACCAGCTAGATAAGCCCGGCCTTGAAGAGCTCCTCCCGGAAGGCGGACAGAATCTCGCGGATTTCTCCCTCGTCGGCCGCGTGGATCTCAATGTAGCCGTTCGGGAAGAGCAGCAGGTAATTGCCGCGTTTGACGGTGAATCTCACCACATTCTTCTTGGAGGTGGATATGGACTTTACCCGGGGAAGCCGCTTCAGGACCTCGGCGATGTCCAGATTTTTGTTGATTTTGGAGGTGGCCCGCAGCGACTTTATTTTCGGCGCTTCAAAGATGTCGTAAATTCGCGGCATCTCTGATAGAGAAGGATTGCCCTCTTCCACCTTGACCCCAACTTGACTTGCGCGGGAAGAATTTAAATCATACCCGTTTGGCGGCCAGCCTGATGTCGACGTCCCGGACGGTCCTCCGGCCGGCATGCTCAGCGAGCTTGGCCGCCTCGCTGGCTATCTGCATGGCCCGCTCCTCCAGGACCTCGGCGAGCGCGATCGCGGCCTCCTCGCTAACCCTCTTGGCGCCGGATTTCCTTATGACGCGATCTATCGCCGCTATTGGCAATTCAACCATTTTTTCTACCTCCTCCGTTTTATTCCAGCCTTTTTGAGCAATTTTTTCTTTATTAAGAGCCCTATTTAAAGCTATCTGCTCAACTTTGTCATTATCAGCTGTTTTTTAACCAAAACAGGTCTCATTTGGTTAAGTTAACAACAAAACCACTGTTTCAGGAGAAAAATTTTTCTAGGAGAAGAAGGATGGTGGGGCAGAAATAGTGCCGCTGGTGGTAAAAACAGTGAAAAAGTGAAAGATAAAGCGCAATTTTATCCAAATTTTTCTTTTAATCCCGAAAAAAGCGATAAAAAGTTGCTAACGGGAATCAAGAATTTTTTCAATGGCGGCAGCGACCTTTTCCACCGGAAGATCGGCGTTTATGACATGCCAGCCATCGCTCGCCAGCGCCAGCGCCTTCTTTCTCACCCTCACGATGGCCTCATAGTTTTCAAAGGCTTCCCGGATCTCTCTCCCCCCGATCCTCCTCAGACACTCCTCCGGCGTGACGTCGAGGAAGAACATGAACTTGGAGGAGGGTAGCAGAGTTCTGAAGAACCGGTAGGCCAGCCTGTCCAGAGGTGAGGGCAGGTAAGCCGTGCCCATGAGATATCTCACCATGATGAGGGTGTCACATTTTCGGTTGTAGTATTTCCCCAGCGAGCGGAGGACGTCCAGGGCGTAGAAGATCGAGGCCTTGAGGTGGTTTATTTTTCCCCGGCCCAGCAGCGCCGCTTTCGCCATCCGGCCGAGCCAGTTGTCCTCGGCGGGGTGGGATCTCACGATTACCCGTTCTCCCCGCCTTTGGTACCTTTCTTGGACTATCCTTGCCTGGGTGTCCTTCCCGGAAGCATCCAGCCCGTCTATCACGATGAAACGCAGGTTCCTCACCTCACAGGGCCACCAGATACCAGCACAGCGTCGAGGCGATCATGGGCACGGTTAGGTTGTCCAGTCCCCGGGGGGTTAACATTTCGGCGACGGTGGCGACAAGGGAGACGAGGAATAAAGTGGCTATCAGGCCGGTGGTCAGTGGCAGCGAGTAAAAGAGCGCGTTGACCAGCAGCATCGGCAGGGTTATCAGAAACATGGCGAGAGAACCCTCCAGACTTTTCCTGTCCCGGAACAACTGGAAGGAGTGCCTGCCGAACCTGACGCCGAAGATTGAGGCAAATCCATCCCCGTAGGACATCGCCAGAATGCCGACCCCGACTATCCAGAGGTGGTTGAAGAACAGGTAGGCGAGCACCGTCCAGGAAATGGCGTAGTAAACCAAGCCGAAGCCGTGGCCGGCCTGAGAGACCCGGCTTCGACTTTTGAGGGGTGAGCGGGGGCTCATGAGGAAGGTGATGACTATGAAAGGAGCGGCGGCGCCGAAGGTCATGGCTTCTCGGGTCTGAAAGCTGGGGAGGATGAAGACGATGTTGCCGACCATGATGTGGAGTATTTTTCTGCTCAACGCCGGATATTTGGCCAGAATCTTCTCGGTGAATAATATTAGCACAACCACGTAGCCGTAGACGAAGAGAATCCCACCCAGGTCACTGGAAAACATCCTCTCACCAGCCGGGGATGGCGCCGGCGAGAAAGGCCAGGAGGCCGATGAGCATGGCCGCCAGCGTCATTTTTCTGTATTGTGACAGGGGCGGGGTTTTCCCGATGGCGAGCGTCGCAGCCATGAGGATGAAGAGGGCGTCGGCCAAACAGACCAGGAGTAAGTAGAGAAGGTTTCCGTGGTAGGTGGTAAATGCCGGGGAGAGAAAGGGGACAAAGCTCAGCAGGACGGCGATGAGGTAGAAGGCTGCCGTCACCCTGTTGGCCCTTCTTTCGCCGATATAAATGGGGAGAGATTTAACACCCTGAGACCGATCACCAGCCATATCCATCACGTCTTTCATTATCTCCCGGCCAACCCCGGCCAAAAAGGCGATGCAGGCTAAGAACCAGACGGCGATCGGAATTGTCGGTGAGACGACCGAGGCGCCAAAGAGGAAGGGAACCGCCATGATGTAGGCGATGTAAAGGTTGCCGATGATTTTCGTCCTTTTCAGCCTGAGGTCGTAAAGGATGGCGAAGATCCCGGTGATGAGGGCGATGGCAAAGCACTGGAGGTTCACCAGGAAGGAGAACAGGATGCCGAGGGGGAAGAGCAGGTAAAAGGAGACGAGAGCGACCCCCGGCTTCAGGTCCCCCCTGACCAGCGGCCTGTCCGTCCTCCTGTTTCTCCGGTCAATCTCAAGGTCAACGTAGTCGTTCAGCGCAAAAGTGCTGGCCTCAAGCAACAGCGCGGTGAGAAAGGAGAAGAGCAGCTTGGTTGCATCGGGCAGGGAACCGCCGCCGGCGATCAGGGCACCGATTAGCACGGCCACAAAGAGCATCACGCCGTGGTCGAGCCGCAGCAGGTCGTAAAGCGCTTTAGCTTTCATTGCAATAACTATCAAGGGTTTAAGGTAAATATTTTTGCAGGCTGGGCCGGCCTTCCTCGACAGAAATTTAAGCCCGCATTGCCTAGTGAGCAAAGGTGGAAGTTTGCCCTGCATGATAATCGCCGGTGGGCAGTGGGGAGATGAGGGTAAGGGGAAGGTTGTGGCCTACCTCGCGCTCAAGGATAAACCAAAGATCATCGCCAGGGCCGGTGTGGGTCCCAACGCGGGCCACACCGTTCATTACCGGGGAAAGACTTATGGGCTGAGACAGATCCCCTCTGGCTTTGTTTATGAGGGCGCCCGGCTGTTAATCGGTCCCGGGGTGCTGGTTAATCCCGAGGTGGTCCTCAAGGAGCTGGAGATGACCGGAACCGCGGACAGGTTTGGGGTCGATGGGCGGTGCACGGTTATCGAGCGTTCTCACATTGAGCAGGACATGAAGTCGGAATATTTTCAGAAAAAGATAGGGACCACAGGAACTGGTTGCGGCCCGGCCAACGTGGCCAGGGTAAGCCGCACCGCCAAGCTGGTTGAGGAGGTTCCGGAGCTCAGACCATATCTTACCGATGTTCCCAAGGAGGTAAATGATTCAATCGACCGCGGAGAACTGGTCTTCGTGGAGGGGTCCCAGGGCTTCGGCCTGTCGCTGATACACGGCACCTATCCCTATGTGACCAGCAAGGACACCACGGCAGCGACCTTTGCCGCCGACGTCGGCATCGGACCTACAAAGGTTGACGAGGTCATGCTGATCTTCAAGGCCTACACCAGTCGAGTCGGCCTCGGTCCCTTCCCCACCGAGATTTCCCAGGAAAAAGCTGAGGAGCTTGGAATTGTCGAGTTCGGGACGGTTACGGGGAGGCGCAGGAGAATCGGGCTGTTTGACTTCCAGCTGGCCAAGCGTGCGGTGATGATAAACGGCGCCACCCAGCTGACGGTCACCAATTTAGACCGGATGTTCAAGGGGGCCACGAAGGTTCAGAGATGGGGCGATCTCCCCAGCGATGCCAAGGATTACGTGACCAAAATTGAGGAAGAGCTCGGTGTGCCGGTGACTCTGATCTCCACAGGAAGCGATATCGAGGACATCATTGACCTGCGTTCGGAAAAACTCTGAGGGGGTTAATTGGCTCGCTTGATCATCGCGGTCAGCGGGACTCCCGGGACGGGAAAGTCCACCTTTGCTAAAATTCTCGCCGAAAAGATGAAAGCACAGCTGCTGGACCTGAACGAGTTCATCGAGAGAAACAAGATTTACACCCTCGACCCCGATGGCACCAAAGCTGTGGACGTCGGGAAGTTGCGCCGGAGCTTCGCTAAGGAAGTAAAGTCTTTTCGCGGGACCATGGTGGTCGAGGGGCTGCTGGCCCATCTCCTCCCGAAAAAACTTATCAACCATGTCGTGGTCCTGAGAACCCATCCGGAGGTGCTGGAGCTGAGGCTGAGGAGGAGAAATTACCCCGAGGAGAAGGTGAGGGAAAATGTGGACGCCGAGGCCTTGGATGTGATCCTCTGGGAGGCTGTCGAGGCCCACGGCATCGACAAGGTTCATGAGATAGACACCACGGATCAGGAACCGGAGAAGGCGGTCAGAAAGCTTCTGCGGGTGCTGGAGGGAAAGGCCACCGCGAGGCCGGGGAAGATCAGCTGGCTTGAGGAGCATTTCAAGATCCCGGAGTAAGGTTTATCAATGGGTGAGACAATATTCGAGAAAATGAGGCGGTGTTATGAGCGGAATGGCGAGAACGGCTCTGCTGATGGGAATCCTCACGGCCATGCTGCTGCTGGTGGGAGCCGCGGCGAGTTATTTGACCGGGATACCAATGGCCCAGAGCTTGGGTTTCTTCGTCATCCTCTCGATAATCATGAACCTTGCCATGTACTGGTACGCCGATAAATGGGTGCTCAGCATCTACCGAGCCAGGTTGGTCAGCGAGGACGAGCAGCCCAAGCTTCACGCCATGGTTTCTCGCCTGGCGGAGAATGCCGGCCTGCCCAAGCCCAAGGTCGCCATAGTTCCGGTGGATGTACCCAACGCCTTTGCCACCGGCAGGTCACCATCCCATTCAGTTGTCGCGGTTACCAAGGGCGCCATGGAGCTGCTTGACGATGAAGAGCTCGAGGGGGTACTGGGACACGAGCTGTCCCACATCAAGAACCGCGACATGCTGGTGAACACGATGGCCGCGATAATAGGCGCCGTGATAACCTATGTCACCTACTTTGCGATGTTCGGTGGGCGAAGAGATCGTGACAGCGGTGCCAGCTTGCTGGTCATTCTCGCGCTGGTGACGGTTCCGTTTGCAGCGATGCTGGTCAGGCTTTCCATCTCCCGAGGGCGCGAGTATGCCGCCGACGAGGATGGCGCCAAGATTTCCCGGAAACCGCTCGCTTTAGCCAGCGCCCTGAGAAAGCTGGAGATCGCGGCGAAAAACAGGCCCCTCAGGCAGGGCAATCCCTCAACGGCTCACATGTTCATCGTGAACCCGTTCCGAGGAGTAAACATCGCCAGCCTCTTCTCCACACATCCACCGACGGAGCAGAGGATAGCGAGGCTGGAAAACCTCGCCAGAACAATGCAGTTCTAGAATCCCAACAAACCTGCTCCGGCGACGTGAAGGAGGATCACAAAGACTATCACGGCGGCGGTAAAAACTATCACACTTTTGGGGGAAATCTTTACCCCGCTGCCCTCCTCCTGGAAGTACCTTATCAGGCCGGCTCCAGTGGGTGGCATTCTCTCCTCAGGTCGCGGCATGGCAATACCACCTACCTATCTGATCATCGGTTGTTTAAATCTTTTTAGTTTAGGTCTTGGCAAGAAGAGTGAAGGCTGAAAAATTTTTTTAAGTTGAAGGGCAATTGAAGGATGGAAATCCACAACGGTGATCGTGTGAACACTAAAATGGTGATGTGGATAAGTGGGCTGTGCTTTTTAGTGGTGCTGTTGTTTGTCGACAAGATCCAGGACGCGTTTAAAAATTTCGTGGCCGTGTTGAAAAGAAAACTCACCAGAAGAAGGTACCCCTATTGGTACGAAAGGCAGGAAGAAAGCTGACGAATTTCCTAACAGCTTCCGTGCTCCTTATCATTTCAAATCCTGGGGGATGAACTGGTTTTGGGCTTGGATGATCTCGGAGCTGTTCTTGGCCGCGCGGTATGCTTCGAGCGGCTCGCTGTTTAGCTCCAGAAAGACGGATCCCCACTTAAAACCGGCGAGGATATCCTCGGCCAGTTTCCTCTCGCCGAAGATTATCAGCGCGGCGGCTATGGCTTCGGCCGTGCTTAGGACAGTGGGCTTCCCGTAATTGGTGGGATTTGCGGCGAGGAGGTAGGGCAAACTTCTCGGCCTGAACCACTTTTTTAACTTGGCTATTTGGCTTATTTTTTTCCAGGAACAGTCAAAGGCGATTAATCCGTATTTTTTCGCCGTCTCAGCGTCTTCCCTTGACAGGGCTTTCTCGGCGAAGGGGTCAAGCAAAATGCCGCCGCGGGGCAGCTCCTCAATCCGGAAAACAACTTTGGCCTTACCGGATCGGCCCAGACGGAGTGCCGTGCACTTTTTGGGATCACATTCCCGGGCATGGTATATCATTATCTTCATGGACATCAGTGGTGATTACAGGTTATCCCCGACTGCTTTTTAAAGGTTTAAGCCGGCCCAGGGCATCAGGTTTTTGGGGATTTGATGAACCCGTACGAAACGGTTATGAAAATACTGTGTGGAAAAAAGGAAGAAATTGAGAGAGTCCCCTGCGTTAACTTTGCCAGCGTTGCTACAGTTGAGTTCATGCAGGCAACCGGGTCCTTCTGGCCCGCCGCTCATAGGGATCCGGTCAAGATGGCCAAGCTTGCTTCCGCCGCCCACCGGATATGCGGGCTGGACAACGTCACCGTTCCGTTTTCTACCATCGTGGAGGCCGGGGTCTTGGGCGCGGCGGTTGATTATCACGAGGACGAGATCAGATGGCCTTCCATCAGGGAATTTCGGGTAAAGGATCTCTCGGATCTGAAGTTTCCCGAGGACGTTTCTAACGCGGGGACGGTACCGGTGGTGATCAAGGCGATTAAGATGCTCAGGGAAGAGTTCTCAGGAACCGTCCCGATCAACGCCTACATTGTGCCACCATTCACAAGCGTGAGCAGTTACTTGGTTGACACCATCTCGTTTTTGAAGTGGTTGATCAAAGAACCGGAGAAGGTCCACGAGTTTTGCCGCGCCACCTTAACCCTGTATATCGAAATAGCCAGGCTTTATCAAGAGGCCGGCGCCGATGTCATCACCCTTCATGAGATGGGGGCCTCCTGCAACAACATTTCTCCGGGTCATTTTGATGAATTCGTCAAGCCCTATCTGAAGAAAATAATCGGCTCCCTTAAAGCCCCCACCGTTTTGAACATCTGTGGCGCAGCGCTGAAAATCGTGGATAAAATGGTTGAGTGCGGCCCGAGCGCCATTGCCTTGGACGAGAGGACCCCCGTTAGCGAGGCCAGAAAAACGGTCGACAGGATCAGGCCAGGCTTCCCCCTGATCGGAAATCTTTCGGCCTACTGGATAATCCATCTGGGTCCCGTGGAAAAAATAAGGGAGGCCGTGAGAAAAGTTTTGGAAGAGGGCGTCGACATGGTGGCGCCTGGTTGCGACTTCTGGCTGGAAACACCGACCGGGCACATCAAGGCACTGGTGGAGGCAACGAGGGAATATGGTCTCCCTCCTCCCTGGAACAGAAAATGATTCTTCGGTAAATGAATAAAGGTGAAGTGGAATAAGTCGCAGATGGATGGAGCTGGTGGTTTGTCCAAGAAGACACTGTCAAACGTCGTGATTCTGACGGGAAGGGAGCTGGAGATAACGCGGGGTTATCTGGTAATTGAGGATGGGATGATAAAGGAAATTTCCGAGGGTTCCCCGCAGAGCCGCGCGGTTGATTTGAAGGGTGGCTTCATCATGCCCCCTTTTGTTAACGCTCACACCCACGTGGTGGATTCGGTGGCAAAGGAGCTATACCTCGGCAGAAGCCAACCCCAAGTTGTCGGTCCCAGCGGGGTGAAGTTTAAAGCGCTGGAGTCAACTTCACCGGCAGTAGCGAAGCAAGCCACCAAGGCAACCCTTAAGGAGATGCTGGCCACCGGGACCATTGCCCATTGTGATTTTAGAGAGGGCGGGGTTGCCGGGGTGGATTTTCTCCGGAGGATCTCCTGCTCTCCATTGAAGTCGGTCATTTTGGGCAGATTCTCCAGAACTGAGGAGATACCGGCATTGCTTTCACGGGCCGACGGCATCGGCCTTCCCAGCTTGGCCATCTTTTCTGAAGATGAGATGGAAGAGGCCGCGGCGGCAGCTCACCGGGCCGGTAAATTGCTCGCCGCCCATGTTGCCGAGAACGCTGAGGAGATGGCGGCTTACAGGAATAAACACCACCGGAGCGAGGTGGAGCAGGCCATCAAACTTAACTGCTCTTTCGTCGTTCATGCCACTCACTGCACCGAGGAAGAATTTTTGAAACTCAAAGCAAACGGGATCCCGGTGGTTTTCTGTCCCCGATCAAACAGCCTGCTCGGAGTGGGAGTGCCGCGTATTGACCTCGCCTTAAAGACAGGCGTGGAATTCTTTTTTGGAACCGATAACGTGATGACCTGTCAACCCGACATGTTTGATGAGGTTTCCTTTGCCTGGCGATGCCTTCGCCGCGTAGACACCAGTGCCGGGTCTGAGGAGGCCAGGCGGTTGCTGCTGGCCGCCACGATCAATCCCCTTGAATTCTTCAAGTTGCCCTGGGGACCGGTGGAGGAGGGACGGGCTGCCACTTTTCTGGTCTTGGCGCGGAAGAACAACCTCCTGCATCTTTCCGACGTTTACGCAGGGCTGGTTAACCGGGCGCGCGTCGACAACATAAGGGAAATTTACTGCGGCGGCAAAATAATTATAAGCTGATAAGCCTAAACAATTTCGGGAAGACGTCAGCGAGTGATGTTGAGTTTGGAAGCGGTAACATGAAGGTAAAGGATGTAATGACCAAAGAGGTTAAGTGTGTAGAAGTGCCGGGGTCACGTTCCGATGCCCTGGAGCTGCTCAGAAAGCTCGGCGTCAGCGCAGTTCCGGCGGTGAAGCGGGGGACGGAGGAACTCGTCGGCATGGTGACGCTGCGCAAGCTCTTTGAGCACCCGGACGAAGACCAGCTGGCGATGCTGGTTGACCGGGAAGTGCCAACGGTCAGCCCCGAGGAAAGCCTTGAGGAAGCTGCGGCGAAGTTTTTGAAGTCCGGGGTCAGGAGGATGCCGGTGCTTAAGGATGGAAAAATTGTCGGTGTCATCACCGTGAGGGATATCGTCTACCGCGCTATCGCTGAGATGAACATAGAGCGCCCCGCTTCTGATTTCATGAGAAAGCATGTTTTCGTTGTCTGGGAAGGGACACCTCTGCGGGCCGCCATCGAAATAATGGATTTGGCGGGCTTCCGGGGCCTGCCGGTGATAAACGAGAATGGAGCCATGGTGGGGATAATTGATGACTATGACATCATCAAGGTCAGCGATGTCGAGGTTGGTTCCAAGGTGAGCCAGATGTCTGGACGAAGCGAGGGGGACAGCTGGACCTGGGACAGCGAGGACCGCGTTTACATCACCAAGAGCCTGCTTAAGATTCCGAACAAGCTGGTGAAGGATGTTATGACCAAGGAGCTGGTCACGATTACTCGAAAGACGCCAATCAGTCGGGTGGCCCAACTCATGAAGCAGAATAAGGTCGAGCAGACGCCGGTGGTGTCCTCCGAGGGCAAGCTCGTGGGAATCATCCGAGACATCGATCTTCTCCGCGCCTTGACGGAGTGAATTTCTTTAGAATTTCACGTTTTTGGTGCGTGATGTGAAAGATAAAACAGAGGAAATGATGGAGCTGGCCCGCAGGCGGGGCTTTATCTGGCCTTCCTTTGAGATTTACGGGGGAGTGGGCGGCTTCTACGACTTTGGCCCTCTGGGGTCAATCCTGAAAAACAAGATAATCCAGAAGTGGCGTGAGTTCTATCTCATCGGGGAAAACTTCTTTGAAATCGATTCACCGAGCATCCTGCCAGAAGAGGTGCTGAAAGCCAGCGGCCACGTTGACCACTTCGTTGACGCGATGGTGGAATGCAAGAAGTGCGGGAACTCCTTCAAGGCGGTCGACGTTGCTCGCGAGGCTACGGGCAAGGACATTGAGGGCATGAAGGAGTCCGAGATGGATGAGTTTTTCGCCAAGAATGGCGTCAGGTGCCCCGACTGCGGTGGAGAGCTGGGCAAGGTCTTCCTTTTCAATTCGATGTTTCGCACCACTATCGGCCCTGGAAGTCAGCGGGTGGGCTACCTGCGGCCGGAAACAGCCCAGGGGATCTTTATCGACTTCAAAAGGCTTCAGCGCCATGCCCGCGGCAAGCTGCCCTTTGGGGTGATCCAGATCGGCAAGGGCTACCGGAATGAGATTTCACCGCGGCAGGGGATAATCAGGCTAAGGGAGTTCACCATGGCGGAGGCTGAGGTCTTCTTTGATCCCGAAAACCCGCACCACCCCAACTTCTCCCGACTCGCCGATGAAAGGATCAGGCTGTGGCGGGCCGAGGATCAGATCAAGGGGGAGGAAAAGCTGGTGGAGGTCACGGCGAAAGAGGCGGTGGAAAAGAACTACATTCACAACGAGCTGATTGCCTACTATGCCGCTCTTACCAAAAAGTTCCTCGTTGAGCTGGGCATTCCAGAGACCGCCATCCGTTTCCGGGAACAGAAACCATGGCAGCGAGCGCATTATTCCAGCGAGACTTGGGATGCTGAGGTCCACACGGAGCGTTTTGGCTGGGTGGAAGTGACCGGAATTGCCAACCGCACTGATTACGATCTCTCGCGCCACGCAAAATTCAGCGGCGAGGATTTGACGATGGTTGTGGGTGAGGAGGGCAGAAAAGTCCTTTGTCACGTGGTGGAGCCATCCTACGGGATCGATCGGCCCCTCTACTGCGTGCTCGAACATGCTTATACAGAAGAGGATGATCGCAAGTATCTGAAGTTGAAAAAGTGGCTGGCCCCGGTTGAGGTGGGCGTCTTTCCCTTGCTCAAGCGCGATGGCTTACCGGAGAAGGCCATGCAGGTGCAGAGCCTTTTGAGGAGCAGGGGCCTGTTGGCAGAGTATGATGACTCGGGATCCATCGGCCGTCGCTACGCGCGGGCGGATGAAATCGGCACCCCTTACTGTGTCACAATTGATCATCAGACTCTGGAGGACAACACGGTCACGGTGAGAGACCGGGACACGACCAAGCAGATCAGAGTACCGATAGAACGACTTCCGGAGCTGTTGACTTCGCTGCTCCGTGATGAGATCGATTTTGAAGGGGCGGGAACACCGGTTAAAAAATGAACGTGAACGTTATCGGCAGGACGATGAAGAGGGAGAGCAATGTTGTATAAAATACGATTGCGCTGTACATCTTCAGATCAAGCTTGTAATTCCAAGCCAGGATGAGGTTGAAAAAACCGGGCGGCATTATTGCTTGCACCATCGAAGGACCAGGTGTGATGTCGGTTTTGAAGCTCAGCCCCAGCGCCACGATCAAGCCGTAGGTCACTAACGGGCCGATGATGAATCTCATTAACGAAACCATCGTGATGTCCCTCAAATATTTTCGCGGTTTCACGATGGGCATCTGGTAACCCACTAGGAGCAACATAAGCGCGAAGAATGGTTTGGCTAGGTAGGCGTCAAAGAACCCCCTCGCCACCGACGGCAGGGGAGCGCTGAAGGCAACGAATAACAGGGCGACTATGAGCGCGAAAGCTGCGGGAAAGGTGATCACGGTTTCAATCACGGAACCGGCGTTGATCCTTTTTCTCGCCGCAGTGGCTGCCAGCATCACTCCCAAAATCAGATGGGGGACGGAGATGCCAACGGCGTAAAGTGCGGCTGGGCCGAGTCCGTTGAGACCTCTGACGTCAAACAGAGCGTAAATGACGGGAAGTCCTAGGAAGGTGACGTTTTGAAACGCGGAGTTAAGCGCAATCGCCACCATTGTTTTCCGGTCGTCTCCTGAAATTCTTGAGACCGCCACCGAAGCGACGAAGCAGACTCCCATTCCAAAAAAAGCCATGACGAAAGCGTTGCCCATGATGGCAATTTCACTGAGGGAATAGCGCGATATCGAAACAAAAACGACGGTGGGCAACATGACCCAGATGACCAAGGTGTTCAAAATGCTAAACGCTTTATTGGCCAACGGTTTGAGAAATTTCAGTGGCTTGACATTGTGGGTAAACGCTCTGATGAGTATTCCCACCAGGACGATTGAAAAGACATAGAGAGCCGAACTGAAGAAGGTTTCCAGCGTTGTTTCATCCCTATTGGTTATCGTCATTGGTCTTTTTCAGCTTTCTGTGTCGCAAAATTTTGATAAGCCTCGGCAAAAGGGCAAGGGGCTAGAGCAAGCGTTGTTGGTTTAGCTTTTGGGCCTAACACTCACGCTTTTTTGGCCATCTGGCGGCCTTGCTGACCTTTTTGTCGACCTGTTTTTCCCGCTCCCGCCAAAAATTTTTGACTCTCCCTCTCGACAACTACTTTCTGATCTTTTCTTTCAATGTTCCTTCAAAATTTTTTCTTGACTTTTTTCTTCGTTCCTTTCTTTCAATCTATATTTTTTGATTTATATTTTTTATTATAGATAAGTTTAAATAGATATTATGTTATGTATAAATCGGAGGAAACAATGTCACCACAGAAAGAAAATGAGGATTTTTATTCGCTTTTTTTGCAAGAAAAGCCAAGAAAAATACTTGTTTATCTAAAAAAGGAAAATAAACAGCTTTATATTGCAATGATATCTAAAAATGTCAATGCCACGTATGCTCATACATTTAATGTTTTGAAAAGACTAGAAAAGCTAAATTTGGTTTCCTTTAAAGAATCGGGGCGAATTAAGCTGGTTAAACTGACTGAACTGGGAGAGGAAGTGGCTAAAGTGATCCTGAATTTAATGGACCTTTTAAAGTTGGGAAAAATGGAAAATGAGCTTACAAAGGTATATGAAAGCGAAATAAAAGGAAAACTAAGGGAACAAATGGATAAAGAGCAAATAGCAAAGCAAATTAATAGATTGAAGACTGAAATAATAGAATTGAGTAAAGATAATCAGTTAAACGTTGTTGTTACGGCAAAAAAGCTGTTAAAGAGGATGGATGACATTTTAGCCGAGGTTTTCGGGTTTCCCCCAGGATAGTTCCGGATTCAAAATACTCATAAAAGGTGATAATCCTAAAACCGCACCGCACCGGGCCTTAAAGTTTTGACCAATGGATCCCCATGAAGTCGGTCATTTACCTTGTATAGGGTAATCCAAAAAACAGGAAAACCGACGGACAGAAAAGAAAAATACCTTTGAAAGGTGTCAAAGTTACTCACCATAAGGCTTAAATATTGAAATCACCCATAAATGAAGTGAAAATTACTTTGGATGGGTGAGTTTGTTGGAGGAGAGAGGCGGGGCGGAAAAACTGTTGGCGCTGGCCTACGGGAACCATCCCAAGAGCTCGTCGTTGAAACCAGAAGCATTGAAGGTAATGAGGGCGCTGCGAGAGGGTCCCAAGAACATCGATGAGCTGGCAGGGATCTTGGGGCTGGATCTAAAAACGCCGGGAGGCCGGAAGCATTTCTATGTGTTGATGAAGCCGCTGCGGGAAACCGGGATGATCGCGACGAGGAAAGCGGGGGGCAAGACGGTTTACTATTTGAGCTACGATGGGTTCAGCCAGTTTCTGCGCGACATCCGAAAGGAGGCCGAGTACTGGCTAGTAGCCGAGGCGCGTCAAGGTTAAAATAGAGGGAGTGTTAGTAAAAGGCGGTGAAAATTTGACCCGGAAAACCGGCAAGATGGCCGTGAAGGCCAGGCAGCTGGCCCGCTCCGCGAAGCTGGCCAAGTACAAGCGCGAGCTGTCGCAAGCCGGGGTGAGCCTGAGCCTGCCTAAACCCTCCAAAAAGGCCCTGAAGGAGAAGGAGGAGGAGCTCAAGAAGCTGTATCTGGAACTTTTCCCCCAGAAGGCCGAAGGGGAGAAAACGGAAGAGCAGCCAGCGGAGCAGGAGCAAACGGAAGGCGCCGCTGGAGAAGAACAGACCGAACAGGAGGAGATGGAGTCAGGGGAGGACGCCGATCTGGAGGGAGAAGACCAGTATGGCCCCTGAACAAAAACGCCTGCGGCTGGCCGGGCTCTGTGGAATAGCTGCTCCCATAGCCGCCCTTTCACTCATCTTCACCGCAATATCCCTTTCACCTTGGTTCCGCTGGTCGGCGAATGCGCTCAGCGATTTGGGCGTTGGTGAAGCCGCCCTGGTCTTCAACTCCGGACTGGTGATCGGCGGAATACTGGCGACAGTGTTTGCGGCGGTAAATTTTGCAACCTACCACGACGCCCTTCGCCGTCTGGGGGCGCTGGTCTTTCTCCTCGGCACTATTTCCCTCATCGGCATAGGTGTCTTTTCCGAGGCAGCGGGGCGCATTCACTTTTATTTTTCTGTGGCCTTCTTCCTGCTGGTCCCCATCGCCCTTTGGATCATGGGCGCAGGCATCTTCCGCGCGGGCGCTAAATCATTCGGGGTTCTGACGGTAATCATCGGGGTCGTGGGTGCCCTCCCTTGGTTTTTCTCCTGGGCCGCCGTGGCTGTTCCAGAGCTGCTTTCCTCGCTGTCATTCACCGTCTGGAGTCTCCTGCAGGGGACGAGGTTTTATCTGGGCCGGCCCTAGGCTTTTTCCGCTGGGGATGAAATCAGTATACCTTTGAACGAAGAACCAGTATTCAAAAAGCCTTTTCTCCATCTCCCGGTAGTTCTCAAACTCGCTTTTGACCAGTGCCCAGAAGCCCTTTCCATGGCCCCTTTCCCGCAGATGGGCCACCTCATGGCAGGCCAGGTACCAGGTCAGTTCCCGGGGCAGGTGCACCAGGTGGAAGTTAAAGTTCAGGTTCCCCCTGCCGGAACAGCTCCCCCACTTGCTCCTCTGCCTCTTGATGCAGATCCTCTCGAAGTTAACCCCGAAGCGGCGGCTGTAGTGGGTGACGGCCCGCTGCAGTTCCTCGGTGAGCATTTTTTTGAGCATGGCCGTGAGCCTCCGCAGCTGGTTGTTGTCGGCGGGATCAAACTCGATCACCCTTCTCCCGGGATCGAACACCAAGGATTTACCCCTTCTGATCTCGAAGAACTCGCCAAAGATTGGCAGGGAGTGGTCGCTTGCTTGACCTCCCAGCTTTTCCAGGGCAGCCGTTATCTCCGCGTGCTTTCGGGAAATCCAGCCCATCTTTTCCCGCAGCAGGGAGGTTTCATCCCTCCAGCCCAGGGGCAGGATAACTAGCAGCCCCTCGGCCCGGAATTCCAATCGGGGATTTCTCACCCTGCGGTGGACGACCGAGTAAGGCAGGGTTCCGCCGTTGACCCTGATGAATTTAACTTCGTTGTTCTGCGGGAGGTTCTCCGCGGGCATATTTTTAGAATGATTTTGGAATAAAATAAAACCAACCAGCGTCAATAATGGTGGTGGTCGGTGTCATGATCAAGATAGTGTCCTTTGACCTGGACGGGACTCTGGTGGACTGGTCCTTCGCCGACGCCTTCTGGTTTGACTGCATGGCCCGCCTCTACTCCTCCCGCTGGGGGCTCAGTTTCCAGGAATCGCTTCAGGAGATCAAGCGCAGGTATAACCAGGTCGGCATGGACAATCTCGAGTGGTACAACATCGAGTACTGGTGGAGGGAGTTTGGCTTTGGGGGGAGCTGGAGGGACCTGATCGACGAGTGCCGTCCCAAGGTCAGGCCCTATCCCGATGCCCGCGAAGCCTTGGAAGCATTGCGTCAGAAGTTTAAGCTCATCGTGATCACAAACGGGATCAGGGAGCTGGCGGAGGTGGAGATCGAGGAGTCGGGTTTCAAGGGCTACTTCGACAAGGTCTTTTCCGCGACCACCGACTTCGGCCTCGTCAAGAAAACAGGCGAGTTCTACCTGAGGATCCTAAAAGAGATCGGTGCATTGCCTGAGGAAGTTGTTCACGTTGGGGACAACTACGTGTTCGACTACCTCGCGCCCAAGGAGGCAGGCATTCAGGCTTTTTTACTGGACCGAGAAGGCAAACAGTCGGGGGACTTCGTGGTGAGGAACCTTAAGGAGTTCACCCGTAGACTGTTAATATAAATTGTAAACTTATCTAATGCGATGCCCTTCAGAGGTAGAAGTATGAGTAAACTACCAATCCTAGAATGAATGTCAGGGTCCATAGGCCAGCCATGAGGCGCATGAAAAGCCTAATATTCCCAATCAATCTTGTTTTCATTACTTGGCCGCAAGGTCTAAGCGTAAGCGCAGCAGTCCATCCCATTGCCAAAGCCAAGAAGCCAATAATCGCGTGTATCAAGATCAAAGGCGAGCCCAAGCCGTATATCCCAGTCATTACCCCTCCAAAACTGCTCATTAGGGAAGGACCCATTACCAAGAGCAACGAC